>NZ_LZJE01000324.1:0-50002 GCF_001666865.1 Mycobacterium sp. E136 | reverse complement strand
GGCATTACCGATCGAGGATAGTATCTTTTCCTGAAAGAGAGAATAAGCATTCTCGCACGAAGGAGCGGCGCGGTGACGACCATTGATTACGGCATTTTCGACTGCGACACGCACTGCTATGAGACGCGCGACGCCTTCACCCGGTACCTACCCGAGGAGTTCAAGGACCGGGCCATCACGACGGTGCGGGGCGCTGACGGTGTGGAGGTGATTCTCGCCGGTCACCGCGCCGCTCCTTCGTGCGAGAATGCTTATTCTCTCTTTCAGGAAAAGATACTATCCTCGATCGGTAATGCCTATCCGGGGTTGTTTCGAACGAGTACCGCCTCCGTCGGACCCATCGCCGCGGCGATGGTCACCGCGCCAGTGCGGAAGGAAAACATGACTGCAGCAACGGTATTCGCCGTCGTCGCAGTGGGAGGTCGGTATGTCCACCGCTGAGGCGGAGGATCACCGCGACCTGCGTCAAGCAGTCCGCGATTTCCTCACTGCCAGGTCGCCGAGCAGCGCCGTGCGAGCCGCGATGGATTCTGTGTCCGGCTATGACGAGCGGGTTTGGCACGAGTTGGCCGCCGACCTCGGCCTGGCCGCGATCGCCGTGCCCGAGGAGTTCGGGGGTGCGGGCGCGGGCGTGCCCGAACTCTCGGTCGTCTTCGAAGAGATGGGCGCGGCCCTGGTATGCGCCCCGTTCTTCTCCACCGTGGCGCTCGCGATCCCCACGCTGCTCGCCAGCGGTGACACGGCCGCGATGCGGGACTATCTACCTGCGCTCGTCGAAGGGTCGAGGACCGCCACCGTGATCTTCAACGGAAGCCTCGATCCATGGGACCCCGACGCCGTGACACTGTCGGCGCACAGCGACGGTCCCTCTCATCGGCTCTACGGGAGCGCCGCACTCGTCGTCGACGGTCATACGGTCAATACCGTTCTGGCAGCGGCGAATACAGCCGCCGGCACGTCGCTTTTCGCGGTGGAGGGAGACGCCGACGGCCTGAGCCGCCAACCGTTGGCGACGCTCGACCGGACGCGCAAGATCGCGAAGCTGGACTTCGAAGCCGTCTCCGCGCGGCTCATCGGGACCGACGGCGCCGCCGCGCCCGCCCTCGAGCGCGCACACCGAGTCGCGGTCATCGCGCTGGCCGCCGAACAGCTCGGAGGGGCGCAGCGATGCCTGGAAATGGCCGTGGGCTACGCGAAAGAACGCATCCAATTCGGCCGTGCCATCGGCAGCTTCCAGGCCGTCAAACATCGCTGCGCGGACATGCTCGTGCAGGTCGAGGGGGCGCGATCGGCCGTACAGCACGCCGCCGGACTGCCCGACGGTGAGGACCGGGCGGTGGCGGCTTCGGTGGCCAAGATGTCCTGTTCGGAGGCGTTTCTTCAGGCGGCGCTGGACAACATGCGGATCCACGGCGGCATCGGATTCACCTGGGAGCACGACGCACACCTCTACGTCCGTCGCGCGAAAGCCACCCAACTGGTCTTCGGCACCCCCGAT
Source organism: Mycobacterium sp. E136 (assembly GCF_001666865.1). Lineage (NCBI taxonomy): Bacteria > Bacillati > Actinomycetota > Actinomycetes > Mycobacteriales > Mycobacteriaceae > Mycobacterium > Mycobacterium sp. E136. The sequence goes on along the minus strand of NZ_LZJE01000324.1, from coordinate 48,504 downwards.
TACCACGCACAACGCTTGGCAGACCTCGTCACATCATCAAGCCACCAGCCGGAAGGACGACCGTGACCGTTTCATATTCGCTCGAAATCCCCACTCAGCGGGTGGAGGAGGCATCGGAGTTCGTCACTGCCGAAGCGATCGCCGAGATAGCGCGCGGCGCCGAGTCCAGCGGATTCGCCGCTGTGCACGTCACCGACCACCCAGCACCCGATGCCAAGTGGCTCGACCACGGCGGCCACCACGCCCTTGATCCGTTCGTCGCGCTTTCGTTCGCCGCAGCGGCCACCACCGACGTGAAGCTGCTGACCAATGTCTACATCGCCGCCTATCGCAATCCCTTCCTGGGCGCGAAGTCGATTCAGAGCCTCGCCGTCCTGTCCGGCGGCCGCCTCATCCTCGGCACGGCCGCCGGCTATCTCAAGCCGGAGTTCAGGGCGCTGGGAATCGATTTCGACGCTCGGGGTGCGCTGCTGGACGAGGCGCTCGACGTCCTGAGCCGGGTGATGACCGGAGATGACGTCGCCTACGAAGGGTCGTCGTTCGCTGCGCGGGGGGTGCGTTTGCGACCGCTGCCTGCGGCCCCGCCCATCTGGGTGGGGGGCAACAGCAAGCCCGCTGTGCGTCGCGCGGTGTCGCGCGCCCAGGGATGGGCGCCGTTCAACACCTTCGGCTACGCGGCGGCGTCACGAACCGCAGAAATCTCTTCCCTCGAGGACCTCGAGGCCGCGATCGTGTGGGCTAAAAAATACGCCGCTGAAGTGGGTCGAACCGAGCCGCTGGACATCTGCTTCTCGGCGGGGAACCTGCTCGACGACAGCAAGTCCGCCGACGAACGACACGCCACCATCGCGAGGCTCGAAGCCATGGGCGTGACGTGGTTGACCATCGCCCCTCAGGGCGGCGACCGCGCCGAGGTGATCGATCAAGCGCGGGTATTCGCCAAGGAGTTCATCGCATAAGACCACTCATCTCGTCGGTGACGTAAACACAAGTTGCCGCTGCACGATAACGTGTGTTCTCATGCCGCAACCACGCCTGCAAGACCTCCTCAATCCCGCCACGACCGCGCTGGTCACCCAGGAGTGCCAGGGCGGAGTGATCGGCCCGCAAGCCGGTCTACCGATGCTCGCAGAAGAAGCGCGCCGCGAAGCGATCCCGAACATCGCGCGACTTCTCGATGCGGCCCGCGCGGCAGGGGTGACGGTGGTGCACTGCCTGATCCAGAAGCGCCCCGACAACCGCGGATCGAACACCAACGCCAGGCTGTTCATGGCGGGTAAGTCCTTCGCCGCAGACCTGACGCCCGGAAGTCCGGGCGCCTCCGTGCTGCCGGAACTCGATCAGGCCCCTAGCGACATCGTCCTCACCCGCCTGCATGGCGTCGGGCCCATGACCGGCACGGATCTCGACTCGGTCCTGCGGAACCTCAATATCAAAACCATTGTGGGTGTCGGCGTTTCGGTCAACATTGCGATACCGAATTTCGTCATGGATGCCGTCAATCGGAGTTACCAGTTCGTGCTGCCACGCGACGCGGTGAGCGGGTATCCGCGGGAGTACGCGGAGTCGGTCATCGACAACTCGTTGGCGCTGCTAGCGACGGTGACGACGACGGACGACGTCGTCCAAGCCTGGAAGGAAATCGGCACCTGAGCCCATATGGATGTCGCCAACGCATGGTGATAACGTCGTTCTCACCAGCCGTAAATGCTCATATCCGCTGCTCTTAGGAGGTCGACCACATGTCACCCCGGTCCCTGCCGTATCCGGTCTTCGACATCGACAACCACATGTACGAGACGACCGACGCGCTCACCAAATATCTGCCGAAGCAGCACCGCGGCAAGGTCGGCTACGTCGAGGTCAACGGCCGGCCGAAGCTTGTCGTCAAGGACCACATCAGCCACATGATCCCCAACCCCACGTTCGAACGCGTCGCTCGCCCGGGTAGCGCGGAGGACTACTTTCTGGGCAACAATCCCGAGGGGTTGAATTTCCGCGAGTTCGTCGGGGAGCCAATGGAAGTGATCCCGGCCTTCCAGGCGCCCGCACCACGGCTGGAACTGATGGACGAACTCGGCATCGACCAGTGCGTCATGTACCCCACGCTCGCCAGCCTCATCGAGGAACGCACCACCGACGACGTCGTCCTGACCCATGCGATCATCCACGCGCTCAACGAGTGGATGCACGAACACTGGACCTTCAACTACCAAGACCGAATCTTCGCCACGCCGGTGATCTGCCTGCCGCTGGTCGACGAGGCCATCAAGGAGTTCCGCTGGTGCCTCGAGCGCGGGATGAAGACCTTCCTCGTGCGGCCTGCCCCGGTGCCGAGCCGATTCGGGGGATCGCGCTCGATGGGCCTGCCGGAGTACGACCCGTTCTGGCAGGAGGTCGTCGACGCCGGCATTCCCGTGACATTCCACGCGGCAGACAGCGGCTACCAGAAGCACCTCATGGAATGGGAGGGCGGCGACGAGTACCTCTCCTTCAAGCCCAGCGCACTGCGCGAGGTGGTGATGGGCTTCCGGGCGATGGAGGACACCCTGGCCGCGCTGATCTGCCACGGTGCGCTCTCGCGCTTCCCCGACCTGAAGGTCCTCGTGGTAGAGAACGGCAGCGGCTGGGTGCGAAACCTTCTGCGCCTGTTGGACAAGGCCTATCGGACGATGCCCCAGGAGTTCGACGAACATCCCGTCGAGGTGTTCAAGCGCAACGTCTACATTCACCCGTTCCTCGAGGACGACATCAAGGGGATCGTCGAGATCATGGGTGAGGACCACGTGATGTTCGGATCGGACTTCCCGCACCCCGAGGGCATCGGCGATCCGCTCAGTTTCGTCGACCGACTGGAGGGGTTGTCGGAGACGACGAAGGCGAAGATCATGGGCGGCAACGCCATCGAGCAACTGGGCCTGCAAAAGGTCCCGGCGTGAACCAGACGACCGCGTCGCCGACGGAGTACGACGGGATCGCCGCGTTCGAGGAGCACGTGGGCGAGCATCTGGGGTACAGCGATTGGCGCGAGGTCACCCAGAAAGAGATCGACCTGTTCGCCGAGGCCACGGGTGACCACCAGTGGATCCACGTGGACGCCGAGAAGGCGGCGAAAGGGCCCTACGGCAAGACCATTGCCCACGGCTATCTCACACTGTCGTTGGTGCCCATCCTCGTCCAACAGATCTACAAGGTGACCGGGTTGTCGATGCAGGTGAATTACGGTGTCGACAAACTACGGTTTCCGGCACCCGTTCCCGTCGACTCCCGCATCCGCGCGGGCGCAGAACTGATCAAGGTGGACCGCACCAACAACGGCGCCAGGGCCACGGTGCGGGTCACCGTCGAGGTCGAAGGATCCGAACGGCCGGCCTGCGTCGTCGACACCATCGCTGCGATGGTTGACTGAAAGCATCACTCCAGCAGGCGTTCGCCGATGATGCGTCGTTCGCGAAGAGCGGCGATCTCCTCCCCGGTCAGCCCCAGCGCGCCGAGTACCTCGTCGTTGTGTTGACCCAGAGTCGGTGACGTGGTGCGGTGGTGGCGCGACGGTCCCGGCGTGATCCGGAACGGCCATCCGGGGTACCGCTGCCGGCCGGCGATCCGATGGTCCAGGTCTTCATAGAACCCGCGTGCCTCGAGCTGATCGACGTCGTACATCCGGTCGGCGGTCATCAGCCGCTGCGCTGGCACGCCGCGTTGGAGCAGCGCTTCGGCGATATCGTCGGCCTGCCGCGTGGCCGTGCACTCCGCGATCACCTCGTCGAACTCCTCGTGGTGGCGCAACCGCGCCTCCGCGGACGCAAATCTCCGGTCGTCACGCAATTCAGGGCGGCCGATCGCGTCGGTCACGGCTGCCCAGTCGGCGTCGTCGCGCACCGACAGCGCCACCCAATCGTCCTCTCCGGCAGCGGGATAGACGCCCTGTGCGTATCGGCGGTGCCGATTGCCCTCGCGTTCGCGCACCCGTCCCGTCAACGAATACTCGATGACGGGTTCGGCCGTCACCGCCGCGCCGACCTCGATCTGGGCCACCTCGATCAGCTGGCCCTCACCGGTTCGGCGCCGGTGTTCGAGCGCTGCGAGGAGCGCCACAGTGGCGTGAACGCCTGCGATCGGGTCGGCCGGACCCTGCAGGTTGCACGGGGGGCCGTCGGCGTAGCCGGTCACCGCGGACATCCCGGCGAGCTGTTCGATGTTCAGGGCCCAGCCGACGTAATCCCGCCATGGACCCTCGAGGCCGAACCCGGGCATGCGAACCATGACCACATCCGGGTTGATTTGGACCAAAGAGTCGTAGTCCAACCCGAACTGTTCGACCACCCGCGGCGAGAAATTCTCAACCACCACGTCGGCGTCGGCAGCGAGGCGCAGCGCCAATTCCCGGCCGGCATCGGTACCGAGGTCAAGGGTGATGTCGCGCTTGTTGAGGTTCGTGCCCTGCCACAACGGCCCGATCTCGTACCAGTCGTCGCTGTTGCGCAACAGCGAACCCGAGTACCGGTGCCCGTCGGGACGCTGAATCGACTCGACCTTGACGACGTCGGCACCGAACGCGCCGAGATAGCAGGTGAGATACGCTCCGGCCCAGAACGTGCTGAGGTCAAAGACTTTCAGTCCTGCGAACGGTTGCGATGCATCGCTTTCGAATTCGGCCTTGTGCTGCTCCGGCGTCTCCCACCGGGTGACTCCCGTCGTCCCCAGAGTCGGGGCGGGCCGCGGCGCACCCAGCGTCCTCCCCAACCGGAACGGTGCCCCTGGCCGTCGAAACCGCGCATCCTCGGGCCCGCCGTCGACGAAGAAGCCGCGGTCGCGGTATTGTGGGCAGTCCTCGATCGACGAGCCGTCATTGATGGGGGCGGCCGGAATCCGCATGGCCTGGCTCAGCTCGACGAGGTCGCCGACCGAGATCGAGTCCAGCCAGGGCTGCGCCTTCGCGAAAAACTCGTCGCGTTCGGGCCCGCCCAGCATGATCGCGAGCTGGTGTTCGCCGAATTCGGGGAGCCCCATCATCGCGCAGACGTCGAGCCAGTGCTGTCCGGTGAGACAGTTGATGCCGATCCAGCCGTCGGCCGCCCGGACGATGCCCAGCATCGGGGCGGCCTTCGAATTCGTCGGCAGTCCCATGCTTTTCAGCCGCTCGGCCATCAGCATCGGATAGGGCAGCGTGCACAACAATGATTCGAACGCCGAGACGTCGGCCTCCACGAGCCGATCCGGTTCGCTGTCCGCGATGCGCAGGGCGGTCAGCGCCGCGAGCGCCGCGTAGCCTCCCGCGATGTACTCCGGTATGCGCGCTCCGGCCTGCACAGGAGGTCGGCCGAACTCCCTGAGATTCACCCAGCCCGACGCCGCTTGCAGGGTCAGTGACGTCGACGGCTGGTCACGCCGGGGGCCCTCCTGCCCATAGTCCGAGATCCTCACGACGACAAGGTCGCTGTTGATTTGTTGCAGTGAATCGCGATCGAGTCCCCAATCGAATCGCTCGGCCGACCCGGCGGGCAGATCCTCGACCAGTAGGTCGGCCCCGGAGATCAGTTCGTGAGCTTGTTCAATGCCGGCAGCGGTGCGCAAATCCACTGTCAGACCGAGCTTTCCGGCGTTGAGGTACTCGAACAACCCACCGTGTTCCTGCGATTCCTCGCGAAACGGCCCCCATGCGCGTAGCGGATCACCCGTCGGCGGTTCGATCTTGCACACCTCGGCACCGAGGTCGGCCAGGAGCTTGGTGCAGTACGGTGCCGCGATGTCGCCGCCCAGTTCGACGACGCGCAGTCCGGCCAGGGCTTCGCCCGGATCGATGGTTCGCTCGCAAGCGTCGCTCACGCCTCGACTCCTCCCCGCTGCGTTCCTCGTTCCTGCGGTACTCGCTGCGATGCTCGCGCGTCGTCGCCTTCGGGGCTCACGCCGGAACCCCGATCGCCTTGGGTTCCATGTACGCACGCAATCCCATGACCCCGCCCTCGCGACCGATGCCGCTCTGTTTGAACCCACCGAACGGCGCGTCGCCGGGGATGGTGCCGTTGATCGAGACCTGGCCCGTCCTGATGCGTCGTGCGATGCCGACGGCGCGTTCGACATCGGCGCCCCACACCGCACCGCCGAGCCCGTACGCAGAGTTGTTCGCCACCGCCACCGCCTCGTCGTCGCCGTCATAGCGCAGGACGGTCAATACGGGACCGAACACCTCCTCCTGCGCGATGTACGAATCGGGGCTGGTGTCGGTCAGTATCGTCGGCTCGAAATAGAACCCACGCGAGTGGTTTTCGGGACGGCCGCCACCTGTCACCACCTTCGCGCCATCGGACTCGGCCCGTTGCACGAAGCCCTCCACCCGCTCGAGGTGTTCCCTGCTGATCAGCGGCCCCATATCCACCCCGTCGTCGGCGGGATTGCCGACCGTCACGGCGCGCGCCAGATCGGCGAGCCGGGTGACGACCTCGTCGTGCAGCGCGGCGGGCACCACGAGCCGGCTGTTGAGGATGCACGCCTGCCCCGCATGCAGCGTGCACCCTTCGAACAACAGCCGCTCCAGCAGTTCGTCGGTGACCTCGACATCGTCGAGCAGAACCGACGCCGACTTGCCGCCGCACTCGAGCAGGATCCGTTTCATCGTCTTCGCCGCGCCCGCCATCACGTCGCGGCCGACCGCGGAGCTGCCGGTGAAGCTCACCATGTCCACCCGCGGGTCCAGGGTCAGCACCTTGCTCGCATCGATGCCGGTGGGCGTGACGACGTTGACGACTCCGGGCGGAATATCGGTCTCGTCGTCGATGATCCGTGCCAGGGCCAGCCCGGCGAGCGGGGTCAGTGGCGACGGTTTCAGCACGACGGTGTTTCCCGCGGCCAGCGCCGCACCCAATTTCATCACGTTGAGGGTGTGGGGGAAGTTCCACGGCGTCATGATCGCCACGACGCCGAGAGGTTCGTACCGCAACAACGTGGTGCCCGCCGCCCCCCATGCGTCCATCGGTGCCTCGGCCGGCTCGAGCGCGAGCTCGGCAGAGTGCCCAGCCATGAATGCGGGACCGTCGACGTGGATCAGCCGTTCATTTGCTGTGCAACCCCACTCGGTCTGCGCCAGCGCGTAGATCTCGTCACCATGGGCCAGCAACGCATCGCTCAACTGCTGCAGGCACCGGGACCGCTCCTGCGGTGTGGCCGTCGCCCACGGCCCGGCGTCGAACGCGGTCCGCGCGGCGGCGATCGCCTGTTCGGCCTGCGCCATCCCGGAGTCCGGCGCCGACGCGATCACGGCCTCGGTCGCCGGATCGATGACGTCGTATCGGCCGCCTTCCGGCTTCACCCAACTGCCGTTGATGTAGAGGTCGTAGTCGTCGACGAGGGTGGATGCGGCCATCAGATCACTGGACCTTCCTGATTACGGCTGTGGGCCGTCGAGTCATCTCGCCGATGCCCGAAATGCCCTACATCTGCGCCTTGTGTGTACACCGGGCGTGGGCGCGTAGTCAACGTTTGCGGGCATTATCCTGCGGCGATGTTCATTGACACGGTCGTCTCACGTGCTGTAGACACAGTCTCACCGGACATTTGTGTCTAATTTGTCCGATGGCCGATGTGTTGAGGAGAGTTTGCGTGCCCATTGAATCCACGCCCCGACCGACCTCCGCTCATCCGCTGCACTCGCCGGACTTCTACGCCGGCGACCCGTATCCGGCCTACCGGGAACTGCGCGCGACGACTCCGGTGGTGTGGAACGACGTCACGAACTTCTGGGCGCTGACCAAGTACGAGGACGTGCGCTTCGTCTCCGGCCACCCGGTGTTGTTCTCGTCGACGCACGGCATCACCATTCCCGATCCCAGCCAGCCCGAGCCTGTCCAGGAAGGCAACCTGATCTTCACCGATCCGCCGCGGCACCGGCAGCTGCGCAAGCTCATCAACGCGGGGTTCACCCGCCGTCAGGTGTCGTTGCTGGAGCCCACGATCCGGCGGATCGTCGACGGCATAGTCAACGGCATCGATCCCTCCCGCGAGTACGAGTTCGCCGAAGAGATCGCGGCTCCCCTGCCCACCCGGATGATCGCCGAAATGCTCGGCGCCGCACCGGAAGACTGGGAGAAGTTCCGCACCTGGTCCGACGCGGCCGTTGGCACCGCCGATCCCGACATCGAGCTGGATCACCTGGTGGCGCTCGGTCAGCTGTACGAATACTTCACCAAGCTGATCGAGGCCCGGCGCTCCGGCGAGGTCTCCGGACAAGACGATCTGTTGAGCATCCTGGCCGCCGCCGAAGTCGACGGGGAGCGCCTCACCGATGCCGATCTGCTCAACTTCTCCTTCCTTCTCCTGGTGGCCGGAAACGAGACCACCCGCAACCTCATCGCGCTCGGTACGGCTGTGCTGCTGGATCATCCCGATCAGTTCGCACTGCTTCGTTCGGACCCGTCGCTGCTGACATGCGCAGTCGAGGAGATGCTGCGCTTCACCAGTCCGGTGACGCACATGGCGCGAAGGGCGACCGCCGACATCGAGATCCGCGGGCAGAAAATTCAGGCCGGCGACACGGTGGTGATGCTGTACGGCGCGGCCAACCGCGATGAGGAGATCTTCGGACCGACAAGCGAGGAATTCGACATTACCCGGAACCCCAACCCGCACATCGCCTTCGGCGCCGGTGAACATGCGTGTCTGGGTGCTCAACTGGCACGGCTCGAGGCCAGGATCATGTTCGAGGTGCTCTTCGGTACGTATCCGAGTATCGAGTTGACCGGGGACGTGACCCGCCTGCGCGCCACCATGGTGCCGGGCGTCAAACGCATGCCGGTGCGCTTGAAGGCGAGTGTGTGATGGACTTCGACTACACCCCCGAACAGGAGCGACTCCGCGCGGAGTTCCGGGAGCGCCTCGAGGCGGTGATGACCCCGGAGCGGCGTGCGGCGGTCTCCGGCCTGATGGAGGGTGGCGCCGCCGTCGCCGAGTGCAGGCGCGCGCTCGGCGAGGCCGGTCTGCTCGGCGTCGCGTGGCCCGTGGAGTACGGCGGACGCGGGCTGACCGCGCTGGAGCAGTACATCTTCAGCGAGGAGGCGCGCCGTGTGCATGCGCCGCTGCCGATGATCACGCTCAACACCGTCGGACCCACGCTGATCCAGTACGGCACCGAGGAACAGAAGCAAAAGTTCCTTCCCGCAATACTCAAGGGCACCGTCGACTTCGCGATCGGCTACTCCGAGCCGGGCGCGGGAAGCGACCTCGCCTCGCTGCGGACGACCGCGGTGCGCGACGGCAATGAGTTCGTCATCAACGGCTCGAAGATGTTCACCAGCGGCGCGGAGTTCGCCGACTACATCTGGCTCGCGGCGCGCACCGATCCAGAAGCCAAGAAACACAGGGGCATCACCGTTTTCATCGTGCCCACCGACTCGCCGGGGTTCTCGTGGAAGCCACTGCACACCATGCCCGGTGTGTCGACCTATTACACGTTCTACGACGACGTGCGGGTGCCCGAGAGCGCGATCGTGCTGGGTGAGAACCAAGGCTGGAAGCTGGTGACCAACCAGCTGAACCTGGAGCGTGCCGCGCTCGGCAATCTCGGCGCACTCGAGCCGTTGTTCGCCAAGACCGTGGAGTGGGCCAGGACCACGCCGCTGGACGGCGGACGCGTCATCGACCAGCCGTGGGTCCAACAGGCCCTCGCCCGCGTCGAGGCACAGGTCGCTGCCTACCGGTTGTTGAACCTGCGGGTCAACAGCAACATGAGCTCCGGCGCACTCGGTATGGGAGAAGCCTCCGCTGCAAAGGTTTTCGGGACTGAACTGACACAGCAGGTGGCTCGCGAGCTCCTCGACGTCGTCGGCCAGGCCGGCACCCGGAAGGGCTCCGACGCGCCCCTGAAGGGTGAACTCGAAAGCGCCTACCGCCTCGCCGTCATCAACACCTTCGGCGGCGGCGCAAACGAACTGCAGCGAGACATCATCGCCATGGCGGGCCTCGGGATGCCACGCGCACCCCGCGACATGCGAGCGTCCTGAGAAAGGAAATCAGCAGTGACCACAGCGAAAGACGAACTGCGCGAACGCCTCGACGCGCTCATCGGCAAGCCCACCGACGGCGTCGGCAAGCCGGTGCGCGCGCCGGATCCGGTGAACGCCGCGATGATCCGGCACTGGGCGTATGCCCTGGGTGACATGAACCCGGCCTACCTCGACCCCGAGTTCGCGAAGAACTCCCGCTACGGCGATATCGTGTCACCGCCGGTGATGCTGCAGACGTGGACGATGCCGCCACCGAAGCTGGAGGGCATCCACGAGCGCGGCGGTGTGCCGATCGAGATGAAGGGCGAGAATCCCCTGCAGTTTCTCTCCGACGCCGGCTACACCGGCATCATCGCGACGAACTCCGAGTTCGAGATCGAGCGCTACCCGCGGGTGGGAGACGAGATCACCTCCGAGACGGTCTTCGATTCGATCTCCGATGAGAAGAAGACGGCCATGGGCAACGGGTTCTTCGTCACATGGGTGACCACCTACCGCGATCAGAACGGCGAAGTCATCGGCCGCCAGTGGTTTCGCACCCTGCGGTTCAAAACAGGTGGGAGTAATTGATGGCCAGCAGACTCGCTCCCTCGATCAGTCCCGACACGGAGTTCTTCTGGTCCGGGCTCAAGGAGCACGAGCTCCGCATCCAGCGCTGCACCGACTGCAAGACCTTCCGCGTTCCGCCGCGACCGATGTGCGGTGGCTGCCAGTCACTCAATTGGGACTACGTCGTTTCCAGCGGACGCGGGACGGTCTACAGCTTTGTGATGCCGAAGTACCCGCCCCTGCCCTTTCTCGAATATCCCTACGTCGTCGCGCTGATCGAACTCGACGAAGGCGTTCGCATCGTGTCGAACCTCTGCGATATCGAACCCGAGGCGATCGAGGTCGGAATGCCCGTCGAAGTCTTCTACGAGACCTTCGAAGCACTGCCAAGCGGAGAAGAGCTGGTGTTGCACCAGTTTCGGTCGGCGCGCTGAACCAGAGGAACCCACATATGGATTTCACCTTCACCGAGGAGCAGGAGACCGTCGCCAAGGTCGCCCGGCAGCTCTTCGAGCACCGTGCCACACCGGAGCATCTAACCGAGCTCGAAGCGGGCGAGGTGCGGTATGACGCCGCACTGTGGGCCGAGTTGGCGTCGGCCGACCTGCTCGGAATCGCGCTGCCAGAATCCGTCGGGGGTAGCGGTGGCGGTTTCCTCGAGCTGGGTGTGCTGCTCAGCGAGGTCGGGTACAGCGTTGCGCCGGTCCCGGTGTACGCGACGCTCGTCCTCGGTGCCGATACCATTGCCCGGCACGGTGATTCGGAGCTTCAGCGGCGGTGGCTGCCCGGCGTGGTCGACGGCAGCACCCAGTTGACCGCCGCGCTCGTCGAACCCGGTCGTTCCGATCCGACCGCACCGCGGACCACCGCGCGGGCCGACGGGAAGGGCTGGCGGCTCACCGGCGCCAAAGAGTTGGTGCCCGCGGCGCAGATCGCGTCGGCCATCGCCGTATCGGCCACGACGGACGACGGACCCGGCTTGTTCGTCGTCGAAACCGACGACACCGGCGTAGATGTGACGCCGGCGTCCACAACCAACGGTGAGCCCTTCGCCGACGTCGAACTGACCGATGCCATCGGGTCGCGGCTGACCGAGCGAGCCGATGCCGACATCGTCCGCGCGCTGTACAGCAGAGCGCTGGTGGGGTTGTGCGCGATGCAGATCGGCGTCGCTGACCGTGCGCTGAAGCTGGCCGCGTCCTACACCAGCGAACGTGAACAGTTCGGCCGCCCCATCGGATCGTTTCAGGCCGTACAGCAGCGTTTGGCCGACGCATTCATCGACACCGAGGCGATCCGCTGGACCACGTGGCATGCGGCCTGGCTGATCGCCGAAGGCAGGCCCGCCGAGCGCGAAGCGGCAATCGCCAAGTTCTGGGCCGCCGAGGCCGGAGCGCGGGTCACCGCGTCCGCCCAGCAGGTACACGGCGGCATGGGCATCGACGTCACCTATCCCCTGTCCCGCTACTTCCTGTGGGCCAAGCAGATTGAACTCGCGCTCGGATCGGCGTCACAGCAGCTGTCCCGGCTCGGCAACGCATACGCGGAAGGACCAAACCAATGACCTCGACACTGAAGCGCACCACCACGCTCGCTTTCAACGACGTCAACGTCGGCGACCAGGTGACGCCGCTCGACGTTCCCGTCACCACCACGTTGATCGTCGCCGGTGCGATAGCGTCCCGTGACTACATGCCGGTGCACCACGACCGCGACTTTGCCAATTCCCAAGGCTCCAAGGACATCTTCCTCAACATCCTGACGACCAACGGGCTGTGTGTGAAGTTTCTACACGACTGGGCGGGACCCGAGGCGATGGTCAAGAAGCTGTCCATCCGGCTCGGTGTGCCCGCCTATCCGAACGATCCGCTGCGGTTCGAAGGCAGCGTCACCGACAAGTCCTCGGCGGACGGCGAGGGGCTAATCGAGGTCACCTTCAAGGGCACCAACAGCCTGGGCGATCACGTCAAGGGCACGGCGGTGCTGAGCCTGCTCGAGGGCGTTGAGGCATGACCAAGGACGGCATCGGCGGCAGGGCCGCGCTCGTCGGCATCGGTCAGACCGAATTCTCCAAGGAATCCGGGCGGACCGAGATGCAACTGGCATGTGAAGCGGTCAAGGCGGCCATCGAAGATGCGGGCCTGAGCCCCAAGGACATCGACGGCATGGTGACGTTCTCCGTCGACGAGAACGAAGAGATCGAGGTCGCTCGCAACGTCGGGATCGAAAACCTCACCTTCTTCACCCGGGTACCGCACGGCGGCGGTGCCGCCGCGGGCACCGTCATGCAGGCCGCGATGGCGGTCGCGACGGGCGCGGCCGAGGCCGTGGTGTGCTATCGGGCTTTCAACGAGCGCTCCGGGTTTCGGTTCGGCGGCGCCGGTCGCCAGCCCGGCGTCACCCCGCTGTGGATGGCCCCGTATGCCCCGTTCGGCTTCATGACACCGGCCGCGTGGGTTGCCCTGCACGCTCAGCGCTACATGAGCACGTACGGCGTCACCAACGCCGACTTCGGCAAGATCTCCGTCATCGACCGCAAGCATGCGGCCAAGAATCCCGACGCCTGGTTCTACGACAAACCGATCACCCTCGAACAGCACCAGGAGTCACGCTGGATCATCGAGCCGGTGTTGCGCCTGCTCGACTGCTGTCAGGAGAGCGACGGCGGGGTGGCGATGGTGGTGACCAGTGTCGAACGGGCGCGTGATCTCGCCAAGCCCCCTGCCGTGATCACGGCCGCGGCCCAGGGCGCCGCATACGACGGCGAGGTCATGACCAGTTACTACCGCGACGACATCACCGGCCTGCCCGAGATGGGCGTGGTCGGCGACAAGCTCTGGCGCAACTCCGGATTGAAGCCCGGCGACATCTCGACCGCCTTCCTCTACGACCACTTCACCCCGTTCGTGTTCACGCAACTCGAGGAACTCGGATTCTGCGGCCGGGGCGAGGCCAAGGACTTCGTCTCCGTCGACGAACTCTCGCTGGGCGGCAGGATGCCCATCAACACCAACGGCGGACTGCTGGGTGAGGCTTACATCCACGGGATGAATGGCATCACCGAAGGCGTCCGCCAGATCCGCGGCACCTCATACAACCAGATCGACGATGTCGAACACGTGCTGGTGACCTCGGGCACCGGCGTCCCGACCAGCGGCCTCATCCTCGCCCCGGACCGCTGAGCGGTTAATGTCGTGCGGTGGCGTCTGACATGACCCAGTCGGTGGAGGTGGACACCCGGGATGCCATCATCTCGGCCGCCTTCTCCTGCTTCCGCACGCGCGGGCTGGCCAAGACGACCATCGTCGACATCGCCCGCGCTGCCGACGTGTCGCGCAGCACCTTCTACGAGTACTTCCGGGACAAGGAGACGGTCGTCGAGGCGTGCGCCGAGGCGGCGTCGCAACGGTTCTACCGCAACATGGCCAAGGCCATCGACCGCCACGGGGGCAGCACGCTGGAGGGGCGCTTGACGCGCGCCGCGGTCTTCGTGGCCCAGGCGCGTCGGGTGGTCGAACCCGAGGTGTACTTCGACGCGGCGGAAGTCAGCCTCATGATGACCAAGAACGCCGCCACACTCCTGAAGGAATGCGCCGATTTTCTGACCCCGTACGTGACCGCGGCAAAGCTGACCGGCGAGGTCCGTTCGGACCTCGACGTGCCGTCGGCGTGTGAGTGGTTCGCACGAATGTTGTTCTCACTGTTCACGACTCCGTCAGCAGTGATCGACATGCGCGACGACGACGCCGTGGCCGGATTCGTACGCGCATACGCGGTGAACGGATTCGTCGACAGCGGTCGACGCCGCCGGTAGCGAGATCAGCCCATGGACGGACCGGACAGAATGCGGCCTGCCGAGAAGAGAATGTGCATTCTCATCTGTGGCTATGCTGACTTCCGCCAGCGCATACGAGGAGGGTCTGAGTGAAACCCACCGCGGCGACCGCAGCGCCGATGCCGACGCCGAGACGGGGGCACACCGGCCGCCGGACCGGGACCACGCAGCGCCCTACAAGCTGGTCGTCCTCGCACCGGATGCGGTGGAGGCGGTAGCGGCGGCCGGCGGGCTCGCCGTCGATGCGCTACGCGCCGGGTGGCTCGTCGACATCTACCTCGAGACCGATGCACACGCGCGGGCCGTCCGGATCCTCGGTGCCACAGGCTATCTCCTGCCGAGCACCTTCGATACCGAGTCGCATCGCCCGGACGCGGTGTTGTTCGCCGCAGGTATGTACCCGAAGCATCGCGGGGTGCGCCGCTTCGTCGCGGACGCCACGCGGCGACACGGCGCGGACGTGGCCGCGTGGGGCGGATCCTCGCCTGCTGCACCAGCTTCGGCCTCCGACATCGAACACCGTCTTAGCTCCGCCGCACGCGCGTTCAAGTACTACGCGCTGAAAGCAGCGGGCACGGAAGTGTCCGCGTGCACCAACGAAGCGTTCAACGGTGGTTTTCGCCGTCTCACGGTAGTCGAACCCGCACTTCCGGCCTGAGGAACTGCCTCAGGAGGTCCGGCGCACAGGGGCGTTGGAATAGCCACACACGTTGGACATCGCCACGCGCCGGAGGCCGTCACGGTCGACCTCGTATTCGGGGATGAAGTCGAGCAGCGCATCGAGCGCGATGCGGCTTTCCATACGCGCCAATGCGGCGCCGAGACAACTGTGCACTCCGTAACCGAAGGCGAGGTTGAAGCCCATCTTGCGGTCGCGGTCGATGTCGAGGCGGTCGGGGTCGTCGAACATCCGCTCGTCGCGCAGGGCGGACCCTGTCACGAGCAACACGGCGGCATCCTTCGGAATCGTGGTGCCGTAGTAGGTGACATCGCGCGTCGCGGTGCGGACCTGATACTGCGACGGCGCTTCGTATCGCAGTAGTTCCTCGATCGCGGCAGGGATCTTGCTGCGGTCATCGCGAAGTTTGCGCCACTGATCGGGGAAGTCGGCGAACGCGACCATCGCGTTTCCCACCAGCTTGGTGACCGTTTCTGCGCCGGCGCCTCCGAGCATCGTGGCGAAGCCGGTGATGTCGACATCGGTGAGCTTCTCCACCACGCCATCGCGCTCGATCTCCGTCTCGATGAGACGGCTGATCATGTCGTCCTGCGGCGCCGCGCGACGCTGCTGCACGAGGTCGTAATAATAGAGGCCGGTGTTCATCGAGGCCTCGTATCCCTCTCTGGGAACGGCGATCTCACCGGGCCGGCGCTCGAGCAGAAGATCCAGCCAGCGCCGGATCTGGTCCCGGTCCTCCTTTGGCACGCCGAGCATGGTCGTGATGACCTCGTTCGGAAACAGGGCCGAAAAGTCGGCGACGGCGTCGAACTGCTCGGGATTCAGTGCTTCGATGCGCTCATACACCTTCTCGCGCACCATGTCCTCCAACGCGGCGATCGCGCGAGGAGTGAAGACGTTGCTGACCAGACGCCGCATCTTCTGATGCTCCGGCGGATCCATCGAGATGATCACCTTCGGCACCGGGATGGCGTCGTCGTGCGCCTTGACCATGTCGAGGGTGGCGCCCTTGGCCGACGAGAAGGTCTCGTGGTCTTTCGTGGCGGGTGCCACGTCGTCGTAGCGGGTCAGCGCCCAGAAGTCCCACTTCTTGCTGTAGTAGATCGGGGCCTCGTTGCGCAGGCGACGGTAGGTGTCGTACGCGCCGTCGAAGAAGTCTTGCGAGAACGGGTCGAACTCGACGGGCCGTCCATCGACCTCGCGCGAGGGCGCATTCACAGGATCGCTCCAGACTCCTTGAGTTCTTCGATGGTGTCCCACTCGATCCCGGCGTCCATGAGGATTTCCTCGGTGTGCTGACCGTGCTCGGGCGCACCACCGGGGGTAACCGACCGCTCGTTGAACTGAACGGGATTGGTGGGCAGCGAGAACGGCACTCCGCTGACGGTCTGGGTATGCGCGACATATCCGTTGGCTGTGATGGCGGGGTCGTCGCAGAGCTCACCCGGGGTTTGCACGATCCCCCACGCGCCCGAGAGCGCTGCCAGAGTCTCCCGCCATTCGGCCAGTGTGCGCTCGGCGAATGCCTCGTCGAGTAGGGCGATGAGGCTGACCCGGTTCTCGAACCGTGATGCCGGGTCGGCGAATCGCGGATCGTCGATCAGTTCCGGAAGCCCGATCACGCGCATCGCTTCGGCGTAGAACTTGTCGAGTTGCAGCATCATCAACTGGACGTAGCGTCCGTCCTTCGTGCGGTACGTCCCGACGAGCGGGTTGGGTGCATCCGCATGACCGAACTTGGGAATGGCGCTGCCACCGTGGATTTGGCTCACCGCGACGTCGGGACTGAGGTTCCAGGCCGCAAGTCCGAGCAGCGACACGTCGACGACCGATCCCTCGCCGGTCGTGGCCTTCTTGTACAGCGCCGCAGCGATACCGCCCGCGATGGTCATACCGCCGAGCAGGTCACCGAATGCCGGGCGAGAGCGAACGAGCTCGTCCTTCTCCTCCGTCAACGCGGTGGCGATCCCGCCCCGCGCCCAGTACGAGACGCCGTCGTAGCCCGGCTTGTCCGCGTCCGGCCCCTTGGGGCCGTGGCCGGATCCCCGCACATACACGATGCTCGGATTTACCGCCCGGATGTCATCGACGTCGATGGCGAACTTCCGGCGGCGATCCGGCAGATAGCTGGTCAGAAACACATCGCAGGTCTTGGCCAGCGCGTGCACCACGTCCCGACCGCCAGGCGTGCTCAGGTCGACACCGATCGACTTCTTGCCGCGATTCGGGATCTCGATCATGTAATTGACCGAACCACCACCCTCATCGACGATCCCCATGGTGACGAGACCACGCTGCGGATCACCGCCGTCACGCGGTTCGACCTTGATGACCTCGGCACCCCACTCGGCGAGCACTGCACCAGCCGACGGCACGAATGTCCATGCCGCGACCTCGAGCACCCGAACTCCGCTGAGCACGTTATCGACGGAAATGTCGTCCTCCTACAGGCGTTAACGGGCATTTTCAGATTTGAGAATCACACTATCTTGGGGCTTGCGTGCGCGCTACGGCCGCCGCGACAGGCGCTCGGGAAGCGCCGGGTCACCGCTGTCCCAGAACGCCCGCCAGGTCGGCATGCGGTGTGGCATCTGTGCGCGCAGCGGTACATCGGTGGGCCATCGGATGAATTCCGGTCCGGGCCGCTCGGTCACGTCGACGGAGTACCAGGGATGCTCGCGTCGCTTGACGAAGTACCAGGCACCGTCGCGGCGCTCGTAGACGTCGTCGTAGCGCATCGTGATGACATACCACCCGTCGCCGTCCTCATGCTCGGCCCGGCAGTAGGTCGACCCCGTCGCATGGTCGGGATCGGCGAAATCGAATGCATGCCCGCAGATCAGATGGATGCTGCGATAGAACCTGCGAAGCGCTTCGTCGTACCACTGCCTGAGCGCCGCTCTACCGATGCCGTGCGACCCGGCGTGCACGTCGTCGACGAACAACGCCACCAGTGCATCGAGATCCCGCGCATCCAGTGCCATGGCGTAGCGGCTGGGCAGTTGGGCGATCTCGATGCAGGACTCGAGTCGATCCACCCGGTCGGACATCGACATGGCCGGAGTCTAATAGCCAGGGACATCCAGCGAGAACCGATATTCTCGTTTCCGGTGACGATGGCTATCCTGTGGGGGCCAGCCCGTCCCAGCGCAGGACCGCTAAGGAATCCACCTCGTGCCTTCCCCGACACTCACGCCCACGATCCCCGCCCTCGTCAGATCGTCTGCGGCGCGGTTCGGAGACAAGCCGTTTCTCATATCGGATGGTCAGACGCTGACCTACGCCGACCTGGACCAGCGGTCGGCCCGGTTGGCGACGGCGCTGCTCGACGAGGGCTTCGGAAAGGGCGACCACGTCGGCATCCTGATGCCCAACAGCGTCGACTGGGCGGTCGCCTGGTTCGCCATCACGCGTATCGGCGCGGTCGCGGTCCCGCTGAACACGTTCTACAAGGCGTCTGAGCTGGCGTGGACCGCCCGGCACGCCGATCTGCGCGCAATCCTCGCCCTCTCGAGCTTCCGTGGCCACAGCTTCCTCGACCGCCTCGAGGAGGCGCTGCCCGGCCTCGCCGGCCAGGGCAGTCCCGGCAGGCTGGCCGTGTCAGGCGCGCCGTTTCTGCGCACGATCGCCGTGTGGGGACACTGCGATCGGCCGTGGGCGACGACACTGCCGGTCAGCGCGGATGAGCGGTACGGCGCCGACTTCTTGGCGGAGGTCGAGTCGTGCGTGACGCCAGCAGACGACGCGATGATCATCTACACCTCGGGCAGCACCGGAGACCCGAAAGGTCCTGTGCACACGCAGGGTACGTTGGTGCGCCACACGTACAACCTGACTTTCGACTACGGCGTCACGAACACCACGGTGATGTTCACGGCGATGCCGTTCTTCTGGGTCGGTGGCCTGATCACCGGCATCCATGCCGTGATCCACCACGGTGCGACGCTGGTGACCCAGCCCGCGTTCGACGCGGCCGACGCGCTGGAGTTGATCGAGCGTCACCGCGCGACCATCACGCTCGGTTGGCCACAACAAGGCAAGTCGCTGGCCGAGCACCCGGACTTCGCGCGGCGCGACCTCAGCTCGGTGCAGCGCACCAGCATGCCCGCCATGGTGCCCCCCGAACGCCGGCCGAAGGGACCCAATGCGCTGGGGATGACCGAACTCTGCGGCAATCACATCGGCGTCGACCCCTATCCACCGCAACCGGCCGATCGCTCGGTGACGGGCGGCTACTCGATCGAAGGGCTGTCGCATCTGCTCGTCGACCCAGAGACGGGAGACCCCGTCTCTCCGGGCAGCGACGGCGAGATCTGGGTGCGTGGCTACTCGCTCATGCAGCGGCTTTACAAGCGTGAGCGCGAGGACGTGTTCACTCCCGATGGCTACTACCGAACGGGCGATTGCGGAATTCAGTACGACGACGGCTGGATCACCTTCACCGGGCGGCTGGGCGACCTGATCAAAACCAGTGGTGGCACCAACGTCACACCGGGAGAGGTGGAATCGGCCCTGTCCGGTTGCGACGGCGTTCTCGAGGCGTATGTCGTCGGTGCCGAAGACGGCCACAACGGAACGATCGTGGCCGCCGCGGTGGTTCCGCGCGGCGACGCACTGCTGGATGCCGAAGCGCTGCGGGCAGATGTCCGTAGCCGCCTGTCGGCATACAAAGTTCCGAAGTTCATCTGGGTGACCGACAAAGAGGCGCTGCCATTCACTGCCACGGGCAAGGTCAAGAAGTCGGACCTCGCCAAGCAGCTCAGTGATCTGTTGTCAGAAAGCTAAGCGCTGGACTGCCGGGTGACAACCGACGGCCCGGACAGAGGGCTGGAGATCACGCCCGGTGAGGCTTCGAAGACGCTCGGAACGGCGTTCACCGCCGCGAGCGCCGTGGCCGCGACACCGGGATTAACCCGGTCCTCGTCCGACTGTTCCAGGTGCAGTTCGAGGTTCATGTTGGGATTGCCGTTGATGCGGAACACCATTCCGCCTTGGCCTTCGCGCGCAGGCTTGGGCCAACGGTCGGGCCACGGCGTGCTGCTGACAGTCGCGAAGTATTGAACCGCGACGGCCGGGCGGCCCCTGACGATCCCGGCGAGCTGCCACCGGTGCGCACAGATCGTTCCCTCCTCGATGACACCGAGCGCAGTCGCAAGGTCGGTCGGTGCGAGCAGCGTCTCCCAATCCAGCTCTATCCCATCGAGTTCGAATCCGAGGATGTCGGCGATGTAAGTCACCACCGTGCTCCAATCCTTGTCGACCTTTCCGGACGCGATTCGTACCGGCACATGGCCATCGGGCTTACCGAATCCCATCGACTCATGCAAGACGTCCCATATCGGGTATGCCTTGTCGAGGTCGACCGCGTATTCGTCCATCCGGTATGCGTCGACTCGGCCCGCTCCGGTCAACAGAGCCGTGGGGATGTTCAGGCTGATGAACCCCGGTTCGCTGCCGGTGGCATAGAACGTTGAATTACCCTCAGCAGCAGCCTTTTCCAGTGCTTCTCGCCATGGCGCGGGTGCGGCCGGGGGATAAATCATCGGGATCAGCGAGAAGGTCACCACATTGATCCCGGCACTGAGGTACGTGGCGATGTCCGCAATCGCCTCTTCTTCGCGTCGGACGGCGGTCGCGCAGTAGGTCACGCAGTCGGGCTTCAGCGCGAGAACAGCCGACAGTTCATCGGTTGCACGTACTCCGACGGGTGGTGCACCGCACAGTTCTCCCGCGTCCATCCCTGCCTTTCCCGGTGTCGACACCTTCACTCCGACGAGATCGAGCGAGGGGTCCTCGATGACCGCGCGCAACGCCTCCCTGCCGGTCAACCCGGTGCCGACGTGGACAACTCGATAGCGACGACCGGAGAAGTCGGTCACGGTGTATTACCTCCTCACCCCTGCGGGGCAACAGTTCTCGTCATCGTGGGACTGACCATGTCAGCGGTAGAACGGTCCTGGCTTGCCGGCTTCCTCGAGATGACCGTATGGGTCGTACAGGTTCACATCCGGATACGGGTTCTGATCGAACGAGGGCCGCGACAGACCTGCCTCCCGCAGCCCCGCCAACACGGCCAGCGGCACAGCGAACGACGCCAGGCCTACCGTCACCGATACCAACAGCTGCCGAGTCAGCGTCACCTTCGCGCGCCCCCGCCTCGCGGGCAACCAGCGTGCGAGTCGGTTGATCAACACCAGTTCGCCACTCTCGTCCCGCACGCACATCACGGCAACCATGGCGAAGATCGGGGCGTCGTACACCGCCATGATCACGGGAAAGTGGATGTGCCCGATATGCAGCACCGGTCCGACTGCCTCTGTGTAGTAGAAGATTCCGGCTCGCATCCAGGTGAATTGGATGAGGCCGTTGATCGGGACGGCGATGATCGTCGCACCGATGAACACCCGCAGCAGCCTGTGCGGCGCCAACCAGCCGACGCGACGCATCAGCGGATCCAAAATCCTGTCGTGCAGCTTCAAAAAGCCCAGACCGTTCAGCAGATAGTAAGCGGCGTAACCACCGAGGAATGCCAGCGCCGGTTCGAGATTCGGTGAGATGTTCACGTACGGCCAGGACAGCGGGAAGTGCAACATGCGCGGATCGAATATTGCGAACGTCGCCCAGTTCGCCAGTGGGTCCAGCGCCCCGGTGATCAGGCCGGCGAACGCGATGATGACCGCCCAGTGCACCTTTCGCTCCCGCCACGACAACCACGCCAGTACGGCGATCAGACCGATCGCCAACGGGATCGAGCTGATGGCGACGGCCAGCGGCCAGTTGTCGAAGCCGAGAAACGGCGGATACGGATCGGGGCCGGGATTCGGGTTCACCTTCTTCGGGTCCCCGTGCAGACCTGTCTGAATGTTCGCGATCGTCACTACGGCGAACGCCAGGTAGGCGATGACGAACAGCGACCATCCGGTCCTGGCAGGCCACGGCGAGAGGTGCGCCTCGGCCGGATCTCCGGGAGCGGAGTTGGGCGTGCGCTCAACGGTATTGGTCAACTCACACCGCCACCGGAAGCGTGGCCCACCCTCTGACGCTGGAGGTGTGAGCGCGTTTGGCCGCCCCGTAATCGACTTCCCAGTCGGGCCATCGGCTCAGCACCTCCTCGAGCGCCACCCGCGCTTGCATCCGCGCGAGCGCGGCGCCGAGGCAGAAGTGAATTCCGCGACCGAACGACAGATGAGTGGCCTGCCGGTGGATGTCGAACCGGTCCGCGTCCGGGTACTGTCGCTCGTCCCGATTCGCCGAACCGTTGATGAGCAGCATCACCGAGCCCTCGGCGACCGTCTGGCCATAGAATTCGACATCACGAGCGACATATCGTGCCTGCACAGGCGAGGGTGCCTCGTAGCGCAGCACCTCCTCGACCGCCGCGGGGATGAGGCTGAAATCCGCCGCGAGTTCGCGGCGTTGCTCCGGGTGGTCGGACAGCAGTTGTCCGGCAAAGCCGATCAGCCGCGTCGTCGTTTCGTTTCCTGCGCCGACGAGTGTGCCGGCGTAGGTCAGCACCTCTCCGCGAGTCAACCGCCTACGGCTACCGTCACGTTCCTCGATCTCGGCGTTGACCAGTTCGGTCATCAGATCGTCTGATGGGTGGTCGTAACGCCAGTCGATGAACTCCTCCAGCATCGACCCTTGTCGCGTCAGCATGTCATCGGCCGCATCGACGAGTTCGCCGTCTTTGAGTTCGAGAAGCCGGTCGGTGTTCTGTCGGATGGCGATCTGCCTGTCCTCCGGTATGCCCAGCAGGTATCCGATGGTCCGCATCGGCATCCATGCGCCGAGATCGGCGATGAAGTCGAACGTCTCGGCGCTCTCGAGTGGTTCCAATGCGTGCCGGCAAAACTCTCGCGCCAGCGGTTCGATAGCAGCCATGCGCCGTGGCGTGAACACACCCGACAGCAGACGACGATGGAAGTCGTGGATCGGGGGGTCCTCGAACAGGATGATGCCCGGCGGTACCTCGACGCCGTTGAGGATGATGTCGATGGTGGTGCCCTTGCCCGAGCGGTAGTCCTGCCAGTTGGCCAGCTCACGGGCGACGTCGGTGTACCTGCTCAGCGCGTAGAAGCCGTACTTGTCGTTGCAGTAGAGCGGCGCTTCGTCGCGGAGCCTCTTCCATACGGGGTAGGGGTCGTCGTCGATGTCGAAGTCGAACGGGTCGTAGTACGGCTCAACCTTCACCCTGTAGGTCATACCGTGAGAATAGGCTTTACCGGACGTCATTTTGGCGGATTTCTCCCGCCCAGGGCTCCCAATGGGCGCCGCCGAGCGCCCATGTCACGGCCTCCTACCGCCAGAAACACCTGTATGAGAATATGAATTCTCACATCGCGGACCCTCGGGTTCACCTGCGTAAAACGGAATCGAAGGAGGCGGCAATGGCTCCAGCCGCCGTTCGCAGCTTCATCTTCGCCGTCGAGTTCCGGATCGCCGAATCCGAGCGTGTGGGGCCGGTGCTCGCGCAGCACGAGGACAGTCTTCGCGATCTCGGCGCGCGGTATGCGTTCGTGTACGAGTCGGTGGTCGACCCCGGGAAGGTCCTGGTCGTCATCGGTATCCGAACCGAGCGGCCGCTGCTGGACCTGCTTCGTTCGCCGTATTTCTTCGAGTGGTTCGACGCGGTCGGCATCGACGACCTTCCCGCGGTCTTCGCCGGTGAGGTCGTCGAGCGCTTCGACCTCGGCGAGCCACCCGCGCCGGGCACCGAGGTGGTGGTCGCCGCCGTCACCCGGGTCGGGAGCGTCGAGGTTTTCATGGCTCGCGTGCGCGAATCACTCACCGACTTCGCCCGTTCGGGAATTCGCCGAACACTCGTGTACCGCGCCTTCGACACCCCGCGCGAAGTGCTTTTCCTTCATCAGCTGGCGACGGCCCGCACCGCGTTGCAGTGGGTCGCGGACTCCGACATCGCTTCGGAGTGGCTGACATCGGCCGGCGTCGGCGCATATCCGCCGGTCTTCGTCGGGCGGTTCGTCCACGCGATGCGACTGGCCGAGACGGCCGGGACGGATCTGCACTGATGTACGTCTGCCTGTGTCTCGGCATAACGATCGAGGCGGTTTCCGATGCCGTCGCCTCGGGCGCGAAGACGTCGCGTCAGGTGTCTGATGCCTGCGGTGCCGGATCGGACTGCGGCAGGTGCCGACGAACGATCCGCTCGATCATCAAATCCGCGGAAGCGGAATCAGAATCAGGTAGGAGAAGCACGGCATGAGCGATCGACACTCCAACATCAAGGGCGCGCGGATGCTCGTGATCGGCGCATCCTCGGGCATCGGTCGCGCGCTTGCGCGGGCGGCTCACACCAGGGGTGCGCGTGTCGCGCTCGCGGCCAGGCGCGTCGAGCTCCTGTCCGAACTGGCCGAAGAGTTCGACGGTTCCGCGCACGAGCTCGACGTCGCCGATCCACGCGCGATCGAGCGGGTCGTCGACGAGGTGGCCACGACTCTCGGCCAGCTCGATGCGGTGGTATTCACCAGCGCCGTGGTTCCGTTCGCGTTGATCGAAGAGACCGACGTCACGACGTGGCTGCACGCCTACGCCGTCAACGCGGTAGGCGCATCGCATGTGCTGCGTGCGGCGCTCCCCCACCTCGCCGACGACGCGGTTGTGCTCGTCGCGTCGAGCCATGAAGTCGGCAGGCCGCGCGCCGGCGTCGGGGCTTACCACGCCAGCAAGGCCGCGCTGGACGAGATCCTGCGATCATGGCGGGCCGAGCATCCCGAACTGGCCGTCATCCGTGTCAGCGTCGGTCCGACGGAGGGCACCGAAATCCTCCGCGGGGCGGACCGCGACCTACTCGCCGATCTCTACCGGGCCTGGGCACAGGAGGGCCAGATTCCGGCGAAGATGTCTGCCGTCAACGACGTCGCCAACGCCATGCTGTCGTTGATCGCGATGTCTCGGGCCAACCCCACAGTCGTGAGCGACATCGTGCATCTCGCGCCCCGGCTGAGCACCGGTCGATAGATGTTGCCAGTCAAGGGATTAGAGTCGCTGCGGTCTGTTAACCAAGGGTGCGGGCGCGCAGTCTTGTACATGTGGACCGGCGTGTCGTGTACAAGACTGCGCGCTCGGCGTGTCCGGGATGCTCAGCTGTTCTTCGACATCTCTGCGGCCGCCGTGTCGGCCCACTGCGCATGGTGTCGGCCCATCGTCATGGCGCCGTTCCAACCGCCATCGGTCCACAGCACCTCACCGCCGACATAACTGAACCGTGGGCTGCCGAGACAGACCAGCGGCCAGGCTTGTTCCTCGGCAGTCGAATATCGTCCAACCGGTCCGACCGCCTGATCGACGGTGTCCTTGCCCATCAGGTCCTGGAAGGCCGGCATCATCGCCGTTTCGGTTGGGCCCGGGTTGATGCAGTTGATGCGAATGCCGCGGCGGCCGAGCTCGGGATACCACCAGCCCACCCACGCGTCGATGATGTACTTCGAGTAGGCATAGCCGCTCCACGACCACAACTTCTCGTTCGCGGTCAGCCATTCGACGGCAGCCTCGAAACCCTTCGTCTCGAGCAGCCCGGTGATGACCTTGATGTGGTCCTGCCAACCGATCGCGGCCGACGATGAAATCACGCTGATGGCGGACCCTTCGGCCATCTTCGGCACGAGCTGCTCGGCCAGGTGACGCGCCCCGACGAAGTTGACGAGGATCGTGTCCCATTCGCTGAACGGCGGACCGGGCAGCCCCGCACAGCTGAAGAGCCCGTCGACAGGTCCGTCGATGGACGCCGCGACCTCTTCGATGCTCTGTTGGTCACGTTGATCGATCTGTAGCGCGCGGGCAACGGAAACGGTCGTGGGTTTGATATCGAGGGCGGTGACTTCCGCACCGAGATCGACGAGGATCTGCGCGGTCGCCCGCCCCATGCCCGACGCCGCCCCGGTCACGACCACCGATTTGCCCCGGTACCTCAGCACATCGTCCACCGCACGCTCCTGTCGAGAATTTCATTTACCGATTGTGAGAACCTACGTTATCACCGGTGTACTATCGCGACAGCTAGTCGCTGCGGTTGGTCCAGTGCGCGACGAACGGCGCGATGCCCGACAGGTCGTAGAGCCCCGGCTCGGCCGCGACGACTGCGGGTATGGCGTTGATCGCGTGCATCGCGGTGGCCAAGCAGCCCTGTTCGGCGTGGTCCTCACCGGGAGAACCGATTTCGAGGTGTATCCGCATGTTCGGCTCACCCTCGAAGGCAAGATCGTATCCGATCTCGTTCGGCCAGTGCGGGGCGAGATCGTCAGCCATGCGGGTGAGATGCTCGACCGATATCGTAGTCTCGCCGCAGTCGACGACCACGCCGAACCGCATGGCACCGACAGTGCCCGAAGGGATCTCGCCCGCGGCGACGGTCAACGCGCGCGGCGTCGTCACGACCTCACGGAACCCTTCGACCGACCGAATGCGCAATCCGAGCGCCTGGGCAAGCACCGTCGCGCTGCCGATCCATGCGCTCGCCGCATACTCGGCGTTGGCGAGCAGTGGGGTGGTGTCGTCGGGCGCGTGACCGAAGCCCATGGCATTGAAGATCAGGTCGTGACTGGCGTAGGTGGAGTAGTTGAGCACTTCGCGGACGGTGATCCGGTTCGTCTGCTGGGTGAGCCGCGACAGAAGAGGCGCGATCGACTCACCGAAGAAGCCTGGGTACAGGCCCACCCCGAGGAATGAGGATGTGCCTGCCTCACAAGCATTTTCGATGCCGTCGGCCAGCGATTCGTGCAGTGAGCGCGGATGGATGAACCTGCTGCCCGTGGCGACCACATTCTTACCCGAGGCGAGCAGGTCACAGACGTCGGCGAAGCAGCCCGGGGTGTCGATTTCGACCTTGCCCATATAGAGCACCACATCGGCATCGGTGGCGATGATGGCGTCGCGGTCGTCGCTGGTGAGGACCCCGGCCTCGCCGACGCCGCACAGCGCGCCCGCGTCGACACCGGCTTTTGCCGGATCGTAGACACGAACGCCGACGACCGTGAGATCGGGCCGGCCGAGGATGTGGCGAAGCGCCATCGTTCCCGTCACACCGGTCGCCCATTGAATCACTCGTGTCATATGCGTGCCACCTCAATCCCACACGACGTCGAGGCGAGGGGGCGAGCGGAACATCGTCCCGGTGATGTAGGGCTCCGGCGCGTCGGGATCGAGCCGGAGTCCGGGCAATTCGTCGAACAGGGCGTTGAAGATCTTCGTGGTCTCGAGCCGAGCGAGATGCATACCCAGGCAGACGTGGGCCCCGTGCGCGAACCCGATGTGCGGCTTGCGTTCCCGGAAGATGTCAAACTTCTCCGGTTCGTCCCACCGCGTTTCATCGTGGTTTGCGCTGCCGAGACTGAGCATCATCGTCGCGCCCGCGGGTACGTGAACTCCGCCGATCTCGGTGTCGCGGGTGACCTCGCGCATGAAATTGAGCAGCGGGGTTTCCCAGCGGATGCCTTCCTCGATGGCCTGCGGCAACAGGCTGCGGTCGGCGCGAACCGCGTCGAGTTGATCGGGATGGGTCAGCAGTGCGTAGGCCAGGCTGGCGGTCGAGCGTGACGTGGTCTCGGCGCCGGCGGGCAGAAGATTGCGCATGAATCCGTAGATCTGCTCGTCGGACATCTTCACGCCGTTGACCTCTGCGGCCGCGAGGATGGACACCATGTCGTCCTTCGGCTCCTTGCGCCGGTCGGCAAGGATCCCGACGAAGTACTCCTTCATCTTCGCCGAGGCCCGCATCGCGCAGTCCATGTCGCCGCGGAAGCCCAGTAGGTCGATCGCCAGTCGGTGGAAGTGCAGGACATCGGAATCGGGAAGCCCCAGTAAAGCTGCGATCACCCGCACCGGAATGGGCATGAACACCGCGTCGACGAGATCGGCGCGCTTGGCGTCCTTGATTTTGGCAAGGGTTCGGTCCACCAGCGGGCCGACGAGTTCGGTATCCCACCGTTTCATCGATGAGCGCGCGAAGGCGAATTCGTGCAGCTTGCGATAGATGGCGTGTTCGGGGTCCTGCATCTCGAGGATGGTGGGGCCCTGTAGTGGCCGCACGACGTCCTCGTAACAGCGGGTGCTGAAGGTGATGTTGTCGGTGAAGATCGCCTTGACCGTGTCGAACGTGTACGCCGTGAAGGTCGGCGCGCCGTCTCCCGAATTGCCGATCATGCCCATCTCGGGCCACCCGGCATGCACCGGCGCCTGCGCCCGCAGCTCCTTGAGGAGGGGGTACGGGGTGGCGTCACCGTCGGCGCCCATGCCCGCATTGAATTTGTCCTGAGCGTCTCGAATGCTCTGCTCGAGATCCTCGACGCTCGCCGGCTCGAACATGCGACGACTCCTCACTGCGGATCGGCCGCTATCAACATACACCCTGGTGGTTGCCGACCTCCATCATGTACGTTTGGCCGAGGCCAGGCCATGGCATCAGTGAAAAGCACACCGGGAGCGTTCGATTGGTAACTCGAGTCGTCCAATGGGCCACGGGCGCCGTCGGTCGCGCTGCGCTGGCCGAACTGATTGAGAACCCGGATTTTCAACTGGTCGGCGTCCTCGTGTACGACCCCGCGAAGGAGGGGCTGGACGCCGGCGCTCTGTGCGGTCTGCCGCCGACGACGGGCGTGCTCGCCACCACCGACAAGGACGAGATCTTCGGACTCGGCGCCGACGTCGTCATCCATGCTGCCAGCAAGGCCCATGCCGTTGACACCAACGCCGACGACATCTGCCGACTGCTCGCGGCGGGCACGGACGTCATCACGACGACGTCCTACAACCATCTGCCCACCTACGGCGCCGAGGCCGAGACGGCATTCGCGCAAGCCTGTCGCGCGGGACAGTCCCGATTCCACGCCGCGGGCGAGAACCCGGGGTTCATGTTCGAACGCCTGGTGGCGACGGTGACGGGGCTGAGCAAGTCGATCGACCGGATCGACCTCTACGAAGCGACCGATGTCTCGGCGGTCGACAGCCGACCCATGCTCGTCGATCTGATGGGTATGGGCAGACCGCCCGAGGACGTCAGCGTCGACTCGCCGATCATCAAGAAGCTCGACATGGCGTACCGTCAGGCGCTCAACGCCACCGCCGACGTTCTCGGCGTCACGCTGTCGCACGTCGAGGTCTCCGTCGATGCCACCACGCTTCCGCACGACCTGGAGGTGCCGGCCGGCACTATCGAGGCGGGAACGGTCGTCGGTCAACGGTTCTCATGGGTTGGCCACTGGTCGGGCCGCCCCTTGCTGGCCATCCACGAGGAATGGGTCCTCACGCGGAACCTCCCCCAGTGGGGGCTTACGCCGCTTGCCCCTGGAGAGAAGGCGCCGCTGATTCGCGCCGTCATCAAGGGCGAACCGAGTTTCGAGCTCGCGCTCGACGTCGGCTGGGACGGCAAGGTGCCCAGCGGGCAGCACGCGCAACCGGGGCATCTGATGATCGCGATGGGCGCTGTCCGGGCGATTCCCTACGTGAGGGCCCAGCCACCCGGGATCGTCACGGCGCCGGTGTTCGGGGCGATCCAGCTGGGCAGCCAGCGCCGAAACTGAGCTTCTGCAGGAGAATTCGCGTCATCATCGCGCACAAGCTCAGTCTCGGCGGGAATTCACTGCGCGCGAGATGTTGTCGCTCGGCGCCGCGTGGAATACGTGTCCGCTTCCGTCCGGTAGCACTCGGCGCGCGATCAGGTAATCGGAGCCCAGCCAACCCTGCCTGATGTAACGGCCGAACCGGAGGAACGTCCCCGGGGCTCCGCTCGCCGACGGCACGAGCTTCACCTGCTCGATTCCGTGTTTGACCCCTTCGCCGGTCAGCGGCCTCGCCGCCGCCAGGCCTCGGGCGATCACGGTCGCGACGTCGTGACACAAGCCGGGCATCGAGTGCGCCGGTCGTCGGCCGTAACGCGCCTCGAACCGGTCGAGAAAGGCCTGACCGACACGGTTGCGCTCGTCGTAGCTGTCGAGACCGATCCAGCCGCGCAGGTGGCGCATCCACTCCGCGTTGATGTGCGCCATCTCGAACGCCGTCGTGGTGTAGCGCGGCGGATCCCAGCCGGCACTCTCCAGGGCGTCCGAGAAGCCCCACAGCCCGTGGCCGAACCCGACGTGCACCAGCGCATCGGGGCCGGCCGCCCGCAGTTCGGCGACCACCGCCGCCTTGTCCGCTTCGACCTGCGGTATGGCCGCCGTGGCCACGACCTTCAATCCCGCTGCGGAATACGCCTTTTCGGCGAACGCGAGATACTCCTTGCCGATGAGAGAGGCCTCATAGGCGATGGCGATACGCGACCTTTCATCGCCGAGCATCACCGCGGCGAGCATGACCGGCTCCTCGGGCATCGACCCGTTGTTGAGCGCGAACGTCCACTCCCCCAGCGCCTCCTCCGATCCCGACAGGATGAGATTCGGGACCTTGCCCACCCGGTTGGCGTGCGCGGACAGCGGCACTGCGTTGTCGGAGACGTACGGGCCGAAGATCACCAGGCAGCCTTCGGCGACCAGCTCGTCGTAACCGCGTTCGACGGCGTGGTACGTCCCGTTGGGCAGACCGATGACGTCGCGGCGCACCACCTCGATCGGCCGGTCGACG
The DNA here is from genome assembly GCF_001666865.1 of Mycobacterium sp. E136. NCBI lineage: Bacteria > Bacillati > Actinomycetota > Actinomycetes > Mycobacteriales > Mycobacteriaceae > Mycobacterium > Mycobacterium sp. E136. Next base: position 17,873 of record NZ_LZJE01000324.1, on the reverse strand, counting down.
AGTCCCGCGGATACCGCTTCCTCGAAGACCAGCCGCAGCGTGTCCAGCGTGTCGTCCTCGGTGCTGGACCTCGTCGGATAGTCGTTGAGCAGGCCGACTTTCAGCGGGGCGACCGATCCGTACGCGCGAACATCTTCGTCTGCCACATTCAGCAACGTACAACATGCAGGTTGTCCGCAACCGATAACCTACACGGTGAATGTTGCTAGCATGCTCCGCATGGCCAAGCGTGGTGGCACGGACTCGGAACGACGCGCTCGCGGAGATCAAACGCGGCGTCACCTCATCGATGCCGGGCGCGTCCTGTTCGTGGAGAAGGGCTACTTCAACACCAGCATCGGCGACTTGGTCACGACCTCGGGTGTCGGCACCCGCGGCGCCTTCTACCACCACTTCAAGGACAAGGCCGAGCTCTTCCGCGCAGTGTTCGAGGAGGTCGAGCGGGACCTCACCTTGCGGTCGCTGTCCTCCCCGCCGCGCGGAGCGGACTCGTGGGAGCGACTCTGCGCTGGTCTTCACGGCTTCCTCGAGTCTGCACTCGAACCCGAGGTGCAGCGCATCATGTTGGTCGACGGGCCTGTCGTCCTGGGCTGGCGGACACTGCGCGCGATCCAGGAGGACAACAGCATCGCGTTGATCAACGAGATGGTGCGCAATGCCGTCGCCGAAGGCAGCATCGACGATCTGCCCGTTGCCGAGCTCACGCACATGCTCGTCGCAGCGCTCGAGGAGGGCGCGCTTCTGGTGGCGCACGCGAAGAGCCCCGGCCGCGCACGCGGTCGTGCGGCACGGATACTCGACCGGCTGTTGCTCAGTTTCGCGACGGAGCCGCGCAAGGTAGTCAGGCGGTAGTAGTGATTGATTCGCGACTCGGGATGATGGCCTACCGTACGGAAATGAGCGTTTCCATTTTTGATTATTGTTCTTCTACCGGACTGATAATGTTGCTTCGCCCTCATCTCAAGGAGATCTGATGTCAGACGCGCCATCGCTGCGAGTCGCTGTAGTCGGAGCGTCTGCGGGTCTCGGCCGCTGCATCGGTATCGGGCTCGCGAAGGAGGGCGCTCGGGTCGCATTCCTTGCGCGGCGTCGTGACCGCCTCGAGAACGCCGCCAAGGAGGCGGGCAACGGTGCGGTGGCCGTCGCGTGCGACGTCACGGACGCGGACGCCTGTCAACGCGCCATGACCGACGTCGTCGACGAATTCGGCGGTCTCGACGCCCTCGTCTACACGACCGGCGTCGGCGTTCTCGCCCCGCTGACCGACGTGACGGCCGAGCAATGGGCAAATCTGTTCGCCACCAACGTCACCGGCGCCTCTCTCGTCACCGCGGCGGCTGCACCTCACCTCGCGGCTAACGCGGGGTCGGCGGTCTACCTCTCATCCCTCAGCGCTTCCTACTCTCCCCCCTGGCCCCTGCTGGGTGCCTACGCCGTATCGAAGGCGGCGTTGGACAAACTGGTCGAAGCCTGGCGCATCGAACATCCGAACATCAGCTTCACCCGGCTGGCGGTCGGCGACTGCTTCGGCGGTGAGGGAGACTCCCAGACCGAATTCAACAAGGCCTGGGATCCGCAGGCGCTCGAGAACGCCATCCGGTTCTGGATGGACAACGGTTACATGCAGGGCGGTCTCGTCGAGGCCGAGCACCTCGTCGACGTCGTGCACAACGTACTTCGTTGCGGAAACAGCAGTTTTATCCCCTACCTGACATTGGCTCCCAGACCGTCGGGGGCTGTAGCCGAACTTCGACAGTGGTGAAGGACACCCGGTGACACACGAATCGCGCATGCTCATCGACGGCAAGCTCGTCGAATCCGAAACGGGCCGGCAGTTCGACAACATCAACCCCGCGACCGAGGAGGTCCTCGGTGGCGCCGCCGACGGCACCCGCGCCGACATGGAACGGGCGGTGGCGGCCGCCCGCCACGCGTTCGACCACAGCGACTGGTCGCGAAACGGTGAAGCGAGGGCCGCAGGACTGCGTCAACTACAGGCGGCGCTGGAGGCTGAACGCGAAGAGATCCGCAGCGAGCTCATTGCAGAGGCCGGCTGCCCGCTGCTGAGCACGTTCGGGCCGCAGCTCGACGTCCCTCTCAAGGAGGCCTTGAGTTGGCCGGCCGACATGATCGCCCAGTTCCCCTGGAAGCGAACGCTTCCCGACAAAGATGCCTTCGGCATGGGCACACTCGCCGCGCGCGAAGTGTGGAAGGAACCCGTCGGGGTGGTCGGCGTCGTCACGCCGTGGAACTTCCCGGTCGAGATCATCCTCAACAAGATCGGGCCGATCCTGGCGATGGGCAACACGACGGTGCTCAAGCCGGCTCCCGATACGCCGTGGAACGCCACCCGCATCGGCCGGATCATCGCCGAGCAGACCGACATTCCACCCGGGGTGATCAACATCGTCACCTCGTCGGACCATCTGGTCGGCGAGGTGCTCTCGACCTCTCCCCTTGTGGACATGGTGGCCTTCACCGGGTCGACGGCGACCGGGCGACGCATCATGAAGGCGGCCGCCGACACCGTCAAGCCGACATTCCTCGAACTCGGCGGCAAGTCGGTGTATCTGGTGCTCGACGACGACGGCGACATCAGCTCGACGGTCGGCGGCAGCGCGTTCATCTCCATGCATGCCGGACAGGGCTGTGCCATGCCGACCCGGTTGCTGGTGCCCAACAGTCGATACGCCGAGGCGGTCGAGATCGTCAAGGTCGCCATGGAGAAGAACAAGTACGGTGACCCCACCGACCCCTCCGTGCTGCAAGGCCCCCAGGTATCGAAGCGCCAGCAGGACAGGGTGATGGGCTACATCGAGAAGGGCAAGCAGGAAGGGGCACGGGTCGTCACCGGCGGCAACATTCCTTCACACCTCGAGAAGGGATTCTTTGTCGAGCCTACGGTTTTCGCCGACGTCGACAACCGGATGACGATCGCCCAGGAGGAGATCTTCGGCCCGGTGCTGTCGGTCATCGGATTCGACGACGACGACGATGCGGTGCGGATCGCCAACGACTCCATCTACGGATTGTCGGGCGTGGTGTTCGCCAACGACCTGGAGCGGGCCAAGTCGGTGGCCGGCCGGATCCGCACCGGGACCCTCGGGATCAACGGCGGCCTCTGGTACGGCGCGGACGCTCCGTTCGGGGGCTACAAGCAATCCGGTGTCGGGCGGCAGTGCGGCATCGAAGGCCTCGAAATCTTCACCGAAACCAAGACTGTCGGCTGGCCAAAGGAGTCGTAGATGAAATCTCGAGCCGCCGTGCTGCGCGGAGTGGGCGTCGACTGGGAAGTCACCGACGTCGACCTGGACCCGCCCCGCGCCGGCGAGGTGCTGGTCAAGATGGCCTACGCCGGGATCTGCCATTCCGACGAGCATTTCTACACCGGCGACAGCGTGCCGAGTCCGGAGATGGAAGAACTGATGCGGGCCTCCGGCGTGCCGGTGCCCGAATGGTTCCCGATGCTCGGCGGCCACGAGGGCTCGGGTGTCGTCGAAGAGGTCGGCCCCGAAGTGAAGACGCTCAAACCCGGTGACCACGTGGCGATCTCGTTCCTGCCGGCGTGCGGCAACTGCCGTTGGTGCGCCAGCGGGTACACCTACCTCTGCGACGTCGGCGCCGACATCTACAGCAAGGCCATGACCACCGACGGCACCTGCAGGCGCCACATCGGCGGTGAAGACCTGATGGCCATGATGCAGGTCGGCACCTTCTCCGAGTACGTGGTGGCGTCCGAGCGCTCGCTGGTCAAGATCCACGACTGGATCCCGCTCGAGGCCGCATCGCTGGTTTCATGTGGCGTGACAACCGGTTTCGGCTCGGGATCGGTAGCGGCCGGCACCCAGCCCGGCGACACCGTCGTTGTCATCGGTGTCGGCGGTATCGGCATGAACGCCGTGCAGGGCGCCAAAGTCGCCGGCGCCAGACACATCGTCGCTGTCGACCCAAACGAGTTCAAACGCGAGATCGCGCCCACCTTCGGCGCGACGCACACCGCAGTCGACGCCGGCGCGGCCCTGGAACTGGTCAAGGAGATCACCTGGGGTGTGATGGCGGACCGCGTCGTGCTGACACCGGGCGTGGTGCCGGTCGACCTCGTGATGGTGGCGCTGATGCTGCTGCGCAAGGGAGGCACCTGCGTGCTCACCGGCATGGCGAAGGTCAGCGACATGATGGTCCCGCTGAGCCTGCCCGACATGGTGAGTTCCTGTAAGACCCTCAAAGGAGTGCTCTACGGCGAGATGAATCCTCGCGAAGCCATGCCACGGCTGCTGTCGATGTACGAGGCGGGCACCCTCAAACTCGACGAGTTGGTCACGCAGAAGTACAAGCTGGACGACATCAACGAGGCGATGAAGGATCTGCGCGCCGGGCGCAACCTCCGCGGCGTCATCGCTTTCTGAGGAAGCGGTGCCGCGCTTTTTACAGACGACGTGGAGCCGGTGCAGGGTAGAGTCGGTTTGATCAGGGGCTGAGCCCACGCCTCCCAGCGGTTTTTCCTGTCTGCAGGGGTGTGATGCTTTCGAGTTCCGATGTCGTCTTTCACAGTGACGACTTGAGCGCGACCGAGGACTTCCTCGTGCGCAACTACGCGAAGATGTCGATCGGCGGTCAGGGCGAGCGCCCTTCGACCCGGATCAGTCGAAAGTGGCTCGGCGAGATCAATTACGACGAGGCCCAGTTCTCCTACGAGATGTCCTACGACTCCGAGCCCCTCGACAAGGTGTGCCTGTGCCGCGTCCTCGACGGGCACATCGAGGATGACATCTTCGGCCAGCCCACAGATGTGTTGGCACCGGGCGACGTGGCGCTGGTGTCGCCCCCGCATCTGCCGTACTCCGGTCGGGTCCGCGAGGCCCGATACGACCTGATCATGTTCGATCCCGAACTGCTCGGCCGCGTGGCTTGCCCCGCATCCGGTCCGGGTGAACCGATCCGTCTTCTGAGCCATCGACCGGTCTCGGCGCGGGGCGCGCGGCTCCTCGACGCGACGTTCGACTTCGTCAAGCAGGTCGTGGATAGCGACCAGGAGGCGTCTCCCCTGGTCATGTCCACCGTTGCAATGCTGCTGGCCTCGGTCGTGGTGTCCGCGCTGCCCACCGACGCGGTGGCGGAACCGGAGGCGGCGGACGGCGCGGCCAGGCCCGCGCTGCTGCGCAAGGCGATCGCCTATATCGAGGCCAATGCCGCCGACGAGGTCACGGTCACCGATATCGCCGCCGCCGTGCACGTCACCCCCCGTACCCTGCAATACATGTTCAGGCGACACCTCGACGCGTCGCCGATGGAGTACCTGCGGCGGGTCCGGTTGGATCATGCTCATGGCGATCTGTCCCGTGAGGATCCCACCACGGCCTCGGTGAACGCGATTGCCCACCGGTGGGGCTTCACCCACACCGGTCGTTTCTCGAGCTTGTACCGCCAGACGTATGGACGCACACCCTCGGCCACACTGCGGAGTTGACCGATGAGCGGCGATGAATGCGTGAGAACCGAGGCACCGAATGCGGCGGCGGGGTGGCAGTCCGTTCCGCACCCGGTGCTGGTCATCGACCGCTCCGGGGTGATCCGCGGACTGAGTGCGAGCGCGCAGTCGCTGCTGGCCGACGCCGAGGTCGGACGGAGGCTGGCGGACGCGGCGCCGGAATGGCTGGTGCAGGCGCACGACAGTCTGATGCGACAGCGGTCCGGCGAGACCCGTGGTGAGCTCGGGGGGATCGCGTTCGAGGCGCGCCCCAGTTCACTGCCCGGCGGCGAAGTCGCGTGGTGGCTGATCGAGGACGCCGACCAATCGGTGCGCGACGCGCAACGGGATCTCGAGGTCCAGCGGGAGCGCGCGGCGCTGCTCGACGACGTCTCGGCCGTGTTGATGGCGTCGCTGAACGTCGAGCGCTGCATGGAGGCCACGGTGCAGATGGCCGACCGCCATCTGGCCGACGCGGCTGTCGTCGTCGCCCCCGTCAGGGACGACCGGATGCCGGTGGTCTGCAGCGGTCCCGACGGTGTCGCCGAGCACCGCAGCGTCGAAGCCGACCCGACCGAGATTTCCGGCCTCAGCGAGGCGCTCCGCGGGTTCCCCCCGGTGCCGTCGCGGTGGATCGATCCGGCGTCGGTGCCCGATTGGATGATTCCGTCGCACTTCGCCGGGCCGGTGGGTTCGGTGCTCATCACGCCGCTTCCTGGCCACGGCGTTCCGGCCGGCGCGCTGGTGTTGCTGCGCCGCGACTCGCAGTCGGCGTTCACCGAGAGCGAGGAGTTGTTCGCCCGCCTGTTCGCGACGCGCGCGGGTGCCGCGTTGTCGGCCGCGCGGCTGTACGCGGAGCAGTCGGCGATCACCCGCACGCTGATGCGCGACCTGCTCCCGCCTCGGCTGGCTCAGCACGGGGATTTCGAGCTCGCCGGCGGCTATCGCGCCTCGGATGACCACCAGCTGGTCGGTGGCGACTTCTACGACGTTCACCCCCCGCAGACACCGGACGGCGAAACGCTCGTGGTGCTCGGCGACGTCTGCGGCAAGGGTCTCGAGGCCGCGGTGCTCAGCGGCAAGATCCGCAACACCCTGCAGGCGTTGGCCCCGCTCGCCGATCAGCACGAGGCGGTGCTCAAGCTGCTCAACAGCGCCCTGCTGAGCCCGGACAACAGCCGCTTCGCCACCGTGGTGCTGGCCTCCATCTCACGCCGGGACGGCCAGTTGGTGGTGCGTATGACGTGCGCGGGGCATCCCCCGCCCCTCATCGTGCGCAACGACGGAACCGTCGAGCAGGCCGATACCCGGGGCATGTTGGTGGGCGCGCTGCCCCAGTTCAAGGCGCGCTCGTGCGAAACGACGCTGGCGCCCGGTGAAACGTGCCTGCTGTACACCGACGGCCTCACCGAGGCGCGCGGCGGCCCGCTCGGCGCGGAGGTGTTCGGCGACGAACGGTTGTCCGACGCGATGGCGCAATGCGCGGGGTTGCCCGCCGAGGCGGTCGTCGAGCGGATGATGATGCTGGCGTCGCAATGGGTAACCGGTCGGGACCATGACGATATGGCCGTCGTCGCCATCACGGCGCCGCGCCGGACACATCTCAGCGCCGTCGACGGCCGCACCCCAGGCAGGTACATCGCGTGAACAGTCAGAACACCGACGCAGCATCGGTGACCGAGCCGTCCGCCGTGCGCGACCGGTTGTGGGAGGCGGCGCTCGACGGTGACGAACAGACGGCGGTGGCCGTCGTCTTCGCGGCGGTGGACGCGGGCCTGTCACCCGAGGACGCACTGCTCGAGGTGATCGCCCCGGTCCAGCGCAAGGTCGGCACGGAGTGGGCGGCCAATCGGATCACCGTCGCGCAGGAACACGCGGCAACCGCGATCAACGACCGAGTCATCGCCGCTTTGGCACAGCACACGGCCGATAGGTCCACCGGGAATGCCGGACGCGTCACCGTCGCCTGCGTGGACGGGGAATGGCACGCGTTGCCCGCCCGCCTGCTCTCCGAAGTCCTGCGTCTGCGGGGCTGGCGGGTGGACTTCCTCGGCGCCCAGGTGCCGACGCCGCACCTGATCGCACATCTGCATCAGCACGCGCCCGACGCCGTCGCGTTGTCGTGTTCGATTCCGACCCGGCTGCCCACCGCCCATGCCGCCATCACGGCGTGCCAGGGGGCCGGCGTCTCGGTGCTCGTCGGTGGTGCGGCGTTCGGGCCGGACGGGCGCTACGCGCGACTGCTCGGTGCCGATGCGTGGGCGCCCGACGCCCGCGCCGCCGCGCAATGCCTGAGCGAGGGCATCGGACGGCTTCGACTGACGCCGAACAGGCAGGCCCACCAAGACCTCCCGCATCTAGTCGATCAGGAGTATTCGATGGTCAGCGCGTCAAAACCGCAGCTGGTCAAGACGACTGTGGCAGACCTGGAGGACCGCTTCCCCGCGATGCGGGACTACACCGAGGCGCAACGCGAACGCACCACCGAGGACATCGCCCACATCGTCGACTTCCTCGCGACCGCTCTCTACACCGATGACGACGAGCTGTTCACCGGTTTCATCGTGTGGACCGCCGAAGTGCTCAGTTCCCGCGGCGTCCCGGCCACGTCACTGATTCCCGGGCTGGAGTTGTTGGCCGCTCAGCTGCAAGACTTTCCGCGGACCCAGCGCATGCTGGCCGCCGCACGCACCGCCCTCGTCCCCGACTCCACACCGATCGCATGAAACTCACCCTGAAGTCCGAGATCACGATTCCCTCGGCACGCATTCACGTCGCCGGCGACCTCGACTACGGCCACACCGCGCCGTTGCTGGACGCCGTATCCGAGCTGATTTCCGCCAAAGCCGGCGTGCGAGAACTGCACCTGGATTTCACCGGACTCGGGTTCCTCGACTCCACTGGGCTGTCTGCCCTGTTGATCGTTCACCGCGAGGTGTCACGCTCCGGAGTAATGCTGCATCTCGACAACCGGCCACCCCACCTCGAGCGCGTCCTCGAGATCACCGGCCTTCTGGACCATTTCACCACCGTGCCGGTCGCCGCGTCACAACGCCCGGACGAGATCGAGATCGGTTGACCGGGACGGCGGGCCGGGTGGTGGCGCTCAAGCGCTACCCGGTGAAATCGATGCTCGGCGAGACACCCCAGCGTATCCGGGTCGGGCCCACGGGTGTCGAAGGCGACCGGCAGTACGCGCTGATCGACGAGGAGACGGGGCGTGTCGCGACCGCCAAACATCCACGCCGCTGGAGTGCGCTGCTGCAGTGCGCGTCGAGTACCGAGGAGGACGGCAGCGTCGCGGTCACGCTGCCCGACGGCCGCCGCATGCCGGTCACAGAGGTGGGTGCTCCCCTGTCCGAGATGCTGGGCCGCACCGTGCATGTCGCCGATGAACGGGCCGCGGGCGCGATCCTCGAACGGTCCGATCCGCTGGAGGTGCTCGAGCACGGCATCGACGCCGAGTTCGATCCGGTGCTGCTGGAACTCGGACAGGGCGCACCGGACGGCGCGTTCGTCGACCATTCCCCGGTGCACCTGATCACCACGGCAACGCTCGACGCGATCGGCGTCGGCTTGGATGAGGCGCTGCGGTATCGGCCGAACGTCATCATCGAAATGGCCGACGACACCGAACCTTTCGTGGAGAACGATTGGGTCGGCTCCGAGATCGCGCTCGGTGAGGTCACGCTCCGTGTCACCCTGACCACCCCGCGGTGTGCCGTGCCGACGCTCAAACACGGAGACACCACGCGCCTTCCGGATGCCGTGCGGTACCTGCTGGACCACAATCGGGTCGAGGTGCCCGAGTCGGGAAAACTGCCCTGCGCCGGGGTGTACGCCGAGGTCGTCGCCACGGGCGCCATCAGTACCGGCGACGAGGTGAGAGTCGGTCCGCCGCAGCAGCGGTGACGGCGCCGGTGACCCGTTCGACTATCGGGCTGTCGAGCTTCCAGCACTGCCAGAACAGCGGAACGTCGAGGTGCGCCTTCGCGATCCGCACGAATGATCCGTCGTCCAGGCGCGGTCCGGCCAACGCGTCCGGGAACATCCCCCAGCCCAGTCCCGCCTCTACCGCCGCTCCGAACCCCTCCGCCGTGGGCACGAAATGCTGGGGCCGGGCGATGTCACGGCGAAACACCCTGCGCACCAACATGTCCTGCAGCGCGTCGTCGCGGTTCCACGCCAATGACGGTGCGTGTGCGGCCGCGGCCGCGGTGAAGCCGTCGGGCAGATACCGGTCGCGATATCCAGGACTGGCCACCGGGACGTAACGCATCACCCCCAGCGGATGCACCCGGCACCCCGACACCGGTGCGCTCTCGGTCGTCACCGCGCCCATCACCACACCCTCACGCAACAGACGCGCCGAGTGGTCCTGATCTTCGATACGGATGTCGAACAGTACTTCGCCTAGTGCGGCGAACACCTCGGTGAACCACGTGGCCATTGAATCGGCGTTGACCGCCATGGCAATTCGAGGCTCGCTTCCGCTGCCGCCGGTCATCTCCGTGAGCGCCTCCGCCTCCAGCAGCGCGGTCTGTGCCGCCATACGCAACAGCGGAACACCGGCTGCGGTTGCAGTACAGGGTTTTTCGCGGACCACCAAGACCTGACCGACCCGTTGTTCGAGGGCCTTGATGCGCTGACTGACCGCCGACGGCGTGACATGCAACTGTGCCGCCGCCGCGTCGAACGAGCCGTGTTCGATCACCGCCGCGAACGCCGCCAGCTGCTGACCGTCGATCGCCACATTAGCAATGCTAATGCATCTACAGAAACATTAGCTGTACTGATCCCGTCGGCGATCTTACCGTCGACCCATGACCTCTCCCCTGGTGGTGGGCTTCCTGGCCTCGTTCGCGCTGATCGCGGCGATCGGCGCGCAGAACGCGTTCGTGCTCCGCCAGGGGATCCGCGGCGAGCATGTGCTGGCGGTCGCAACTTTGTGCACGCTGTCCGACATCGTGCTGATCGCCGCCGGCATCGCCGGGTTCGGCGTGGTGATCAACGCACATCCCGCCGCGGTCGACGTCGCCAGATTCGGCGGGGCGGTGTTCCTCATCGGTTACGGCGCGCTCGCGGCGCGGCGCGCGATGCGGCCGTCGGCGCTGACGCCCTCGGAGAAAGGCCCGGCGCGGCTACTCGAAGTGCTCGTCACCTGCCTCGCCCTGACCTGGCTCAACCCGCACGTCTACCTCGACACCGTGGTGCTGCTCGGCACGCTGGCCAACGAGCATCGCGACGGACGCTGGCTGTTCGGCGTCGGGGCCATCACCGCCAGCGCGATCTGGTTCTTCAGCCTCGGTCTGGGCGCACGCCGGCTCGCAGGGTGGTTCGCGACCCCGACGACGTGGCGCATCCTCGACGGCGTGATCGCGGTCGCGATGGTCGGGCTCGGGCTGTCGCTGGCGTTCACCTGACACCGCGCTGACGTCATATCCGCCGGAGCGGGTATGAAGAGGTGATGACGATGCGCCTTACCTCCCGCAAAACCGTGTTCATCACCGGCGCCGCCGCCGGCATCGGCCGCGCCACCGCGCTGACGTTCGCCCGCAACGGATACGTGGTCGGGGGATACGACATCGACGAAATCGGGCTCAAATCACTGGCCGACGAGATCGAGCGGTCGGGCGGCGTCGCGCACACCGGCCACCTCGACGTCACCGACCCCGACGAGATGGCCACGCGGGTGCGGGAGTTCGCCGAGGCCGCTGGTGACCGCCTCGACGTGATGATCAACAACGCGGGGATCCTGCGGGCCGGCCGATTCGAGGAGATGGACGTCGCCGGCCATCACAAGGAGATCGACATCAACGTCAAGGGTGTCGTCAACGGCTTGTACGCGGCGTTTCCCTACCTGCGCAAGACCCGGAACTCCGTCGTCGTGAACCTCTCGTCGGCGTCCGCGATCTACGGGCAGGCCGAGTTGGCCAACTACAGCGCGACGAAATTCTTCGTCCGCGGAATCACCGAGGCACTCGACATCGAATGGAATCGGTACGGCATCCGCGTCATCGCGATGTGGCCGCTGTACGTGCAGACCGCGATGACCCACGACATCAAGACCGGCACGACGGACTCGCTCGGCATCCGGCTCACGGCCCAGGACATCGCCGATGCGATCGTCGAGGCCATCGAACCGGCGCGCCTGCGACGCCTGATCCATCAGGTGCACTTCCCGGTCGGAACGCAGACCAAGGTGATGACCATCGCGTCCCGGTTCTCGCCGGGTTGGCTGACCCGGTACGCCAACAAGAAGCTGTCGCACTCTTGATGTTCGACTGAGTTTCGATTCGCGCTGATCCCAACGGGTGACCACAGGCGGCGCCCGACGTACGTTCCGCGCATGAACGAGGACTGGCTCGCCGTCATTGTCGGCCTTTCGCTGCTCGCACTCGTCTTGGTGGGCGCGATTCCGGGAAGCGTGATCCCGTGACCGAACAGGCGACGGCCGCTCCGAAGCAGCAGACCGCCGGGGTCGGCTACGCCGTCGCCGGGGTGCTGGTGGTGCTCGCACTGGGCGCCGTGACGCGGTTCCTGGAAACACAGGTGCCGCGGTGGGCCGACGGCACTGCGTTCTTGGGCATCGCCAAGTCCATCGAATTCCCGGTCTACGCAATCGCTCTGGGCTTGCTAGGCAACTTCGTTCTGTCGCGGCTGGCCCTGCGCGATGCGCTGGCGCGTGGGTTCCGCACCGAGTTCTTCATCAAGACGGGCCTGGTTCTGCTCGGTGCGTCGATCAACCTCAAGGTGCTCGTCACCGCGGCGGGCCCAGCGATCATCCAGGCGCTGCTGCTGATCTCGATCGTGTTCGGCTTCACCTGGTGGCTCGGCGGTGTGCTGCGGCTCGAGGACAAACTGCGGGCGCTTCTCGCGTCGGCGGTGTCGATCTGCGGGGTGAGCGCGGCGATCGCAGCGGCAGGAGCCGTGCAGGCCAAGCGCGAACAGCTCGCGTACGCGGCCTCCCTGGTGATCGCGTTCGCACTGCCGTCGATCTTCCTGTTGCCCTGGCTCGCAGACGTTTTCAACCTCTCCGATGCGGTGGCCGGCGCCTGGATCGGCGGCAACATCGACACCACCGCCGCCGTCGCCGCGTCCGGGGCCATCGCCGGCGAGGACGCACTGCAGATCGCGACGATCGTCAAGACCACGCAGAACGCGTTGATCGGCATCGTCGCGATCGCGCTGACCGCCTACTTCGCGCTCAAGGTCGAACGCAAGTCGGCCGCGGAGGCCAAGCCGTCACTCGGGCAGTTCTGGGAGCGTTTCCCCAAGTTCGTGCTCGGTTTCATCGCCGCGTCGATCGTCGGCACGCTGTACCTGGCGTGGGGCGGGAACAAGTCGGCGATCAGCACGGTCAACGACCTGCGGACCTGGTTCCTGATCTTCGCGTTCGTCGCGATCGGCCTGGAGTTCTCGCTCAAGGGGCTCAAAGAGGCAGGTTGGCGCCCGGTCGCGCTGTTCGCCTCGGCGACCTTGGTGAACATCGTCGTGGCGCTCGGCCTCGCCGTCGTGTTGTTCGGGAACTTCCAGGTCGGTTAGCTACGCTCGCCGGGTGGCCAAGGGGCTGAATCGACGAGGCTTCCTGACGGTGAGCGCGGGCGCGGCGCTCGTCGTCGCCGGGTTCACGGCCGGATGCGGTTCGGACAAGCCCGGCACCGTGGCTCGAGACGGCTCGGTCACCGTCAAGCACGCCTTCGGCGAGACCAAGATCCCCGCACCCCCCAAGCGGGTGGTCAGCGCAGGACTGACCGGGCAGGACGACCTGCTCGCGCTCGGGGTCGTGCCGATCGCGGTGACCGAATGGTTCGGCGGCGAACCGTTCGCGGTATGGGCGTGGGCGCGAGCGAAACTCGGATCGGCGCAGCCGACCGTGCTCAGCCTCGCCGACGGCATCCAGGTCGATCAGATCGCGGCGCTGAAGCCGGACCTGATCGTCGCCACCAACGCCGGGTTGGACGCCGACACCTACTCGAGGCTGTCCGAGATCGCGCCGACGGTCGCGCAGTCCGGCAGGGAGGCGTTCTTCGAACCGTGGAAAGACCAGGCCACCACGATCGGCCAGGCGGTCTTCAAACACGATGAGATGCAGGCGTTGATCGCCGGCGTCGGCGACAAATTCATCGCGGTGTCCGAGGGCAATCCCGGGTTCTCAGGCAAGACGGCGGCGCTGTTGCGTGGTCAGCTGGCCGACGGGCAACCGCAGAGCCTGACGCCCGCATGGCGCGCGGAGTTCCTCACGGCGATGGGATTACAAGTCGTCGAGGGACTCGACGCCGAAGTGCTGATCTGGGCCACCGAGTCCGACGAGGAACAAGCCGCGCTGCTGGCCGACCCGCAGATCGCGGGGCGCGGCAAGGCCAACATCTTCACGGGCAAGGAGCTCGCCGGCGCGATTGCATTTGCCTCCCCGCTGTCCTATCCCCTGCTGGCCGACCAACTGCCGCCGCGCATCGTCGAAGCCCTGGCCTGACCCGCGAGGTGCCGCTCGTCGAACGTGCGCTCAGGACGAAATCTGAGCCTGCTTTTCGCGCTGAGTGCACGCTCGGCGACATTGGGACGTGGTCCTGAGAAGATTGCGCGGTGACCGCCGACATCGAGACCGAGCACCGCGGGTTCGCGACCACGGGGTCGGCGTACTACCCGACGCTGGTCGCGGTGTTCACCGGTCTGGTGCTGATCTCCAACGTGGCCGCCACCAAGGGCATCGCCTTCGGCCCGCTCATCGGGGACTGGTCGCTGATCACCGACGGCGGCTTCGTCGTCTTCCCACTGACCTACGTGATCGGCGACGTGCTGTCGGAGGTCTACGGATTCAAGGCCACCCGGCGCGCCATCTACATCGCGTTCGTGATGGAGGCGCTCGCCGCGTTCACGTTCTGGCTCACCGCCGTGCTGCCGCCCGCCGACTTCTACACCAACCAGGCGGCTTTCGAGGCGGTGATGAAGCCGTTCACGCTGTTGATCGTCGCGGGCCTGGCCGGCTTCCTCGTCGGGCAGACGCTCAATGCGTGGGTCGTCGTCAAGATCAAGATGCGGGTGGGCGAGAAACAGCTGTGGGCACGGCTGATCGGATCCACCGTCGTCGGGGAGTTCGCCGACACCCTGGTGTTCTGCAGCATCGCGGCCGCCGCCATCGGGATCAACACCTGGCGCGACTTCATCACGTATGTCGCGCTCGGGTGGGTCTACAAGACGGCGGTGGAGGTGGTCGTGCTACCCGTGACGTACCGGGTGATCGCCTTCATCAAGCGCCGCGAACCGACGTATCGGCCCGCCGCTTGAGGCATCGCTAAAACTCCTCTGGCAAGGCTCATAGAGCAGGCGTATTGCTAGCTACTCGCGGGTAATTTCGAGTCATGACCGTGACAGCCGAAAAGGAACATGACGTGCGGGGCACCGGCGCCATTCCGATCCGCGACTACGGAGACCAAGCGCTGCTGCTCGAACTCGAGACCACCGCCGAGGTACTGGCGTGGGCCGACGCGATCCGCGAGGCCGACCTGCCCGGTGTCCTCGACATCGTGCCTGCCGCCCGGACCGTGTTGCTCAAACTCGCAGGTCCCCGCTATCAGGCTCCGACCCGGCAGCGACTCAGCGGACTGCGGACCGACGTCGACCCGGAAGCCGAACTGACGCCGCCTGCCGACGGCCGCGCCGACCTCACCATCGACGTCGTCTACGACGGGCAGGATCTCGACGAGGTGGCCCGACTGACGGGGCTCAGTCGCGACGACGTGGTCGCCGCGCACACCGGCAGCCTCTGGCGGGTCGGGTTCGGTGGGTTCGCACCGGGTTTCGCCTACCTCGTCGGCGGTGATCGTCGACTCGAGGTGCCGCGGCGCTCCGAGCCGCGCACGAAAGTCCCGACGGGCTCCGTCGGTCTGGCAGGTGAGTTCAGCGGTGTCTATCCGCGGGAGTCTCCCGGCGGCTGGCAGCTGATCGGCCGCACCTCTGCGGTGCTGTGGGACATCGAACGGGAGAATCCGGCGCTGCTGACGGCGGGCATGTGGATCCAGTTCAAGGCGGTCGAATCATGACGACGACGCTCGAGATCCTGCGTTCCGGTCCGCTCTCGCTGATCGAAGACCTGGGTCGTCCCGGCCTTGCACACATGGGCGTCGGCCGCTCCGGGGCCGCCGACCGCCGCTCGCACACACTGGCCAACCGGCTGGTGGCCAACCCCGGCGACCGGGCCACCATCGAGGTGACCTTCGGCGGGCTAGCGGCGCGTGTGCGCGGCGGCGACATCGCGATCGCCGTTACCGGCGCCGACACCGACCCGTCCGTCGACGGAGTCCTTTTCGGCACCAACAGCATTCATTACGCCCGCGACGGCGAGGTGATTTCGCTGGGCTCACCGCGCTCCGGCCTGCGGACGTACCTGGCCGTGCGCGGCGGCATCGACGTGGACCCGGTTCTCGGCTCGCGGTCCTACGACGTGATGTCGGCGATCGGCCCTCAGCCGCTGCAGCCGGGCGACGTGTTGCCGGTCGGCGAGCACACCGAGGATTTCCCCGAGCTCGACCAGGCGCCCGTGGCAGCGATCGAGGACGACGTGCTCGAGCTGACTGTGGTGCCCGGGCCCCGCGACGACTGGTTCGTCGACCCGGACGTCTTGGTTCGCACCAACTGGCAGGCCACCAACAAGAGCGACCGGGTGGGCATGCGACTGGTCGGGATGCCGCTCGAGTACCGGTGGCCGGACCGGCAGCTCTCCAGCGAGGGCGCCACGCGCGGCGCAATTCAGGTGCCGCCGAACGGTTTTCCGGTCATCCTCGGCCCCGATCACCCCGTGACGGGCGGATATCCGGTGATCGGTGTGGTGGCCGAGGAGGACATCGACAAGGTCGCGCAGGTGCGTCCCGGACAGACCGTGCGGATGCATTGGTCGCGGCCGCGCCGACCGTTCGGGGGCCGTTAGTCACACCGCGCTGGTAGAAAAGCAGTGTGCATGTTCAGGACCCTCTCGTTCCCGTCGTGCGCATCCACAGCGCACGGCTGATCCACACTTCCGACCTCGATCCGGAAACGCGCGAGGACGCCAAGCGCATGGTGATCGACGCTTTCGAGGGCGAGTTCACCGAGGTCGACTGGGAGCACTCGCTCGGCGGCATGCACGCAATGATCTTCGACCACGGCGCGCTGATCGCCCACGCGGCCGTGGTGCAACGGCGGCTGCTCTACCGCAACACCGCGCTGCGGTGCGGTTACGTCGAAGCGGTCGCGGTCCGCGAGGACTGGCGCGGGCAGGGCCTGGCCCGCGCCGTGATGGACGCGGCCGAGCAGGTGATCCGCGGGGCGTATCAGCTGGGCGCGCTCAGCGCGACCGAGGCAGGCAGACCCATCTACATCGCGCGCGGTTGGCTGCCGTGGCGCGGTCCGACGTCCGTGCTCGCGCCGGCCGGGCTGACCCGAACTCCCGACGACGACAACGCGCTGTTCGTTCTGCCGGTCAGCGTCGACCTCGACACCGCCGCCGAGATCACCTGCGATTGGCGCGAGGGCGACGTCTGGTGAGACTCACAACTCGTTCCGGCGCGAGGTGAGGTGAAGTTCACGGCCGGGTCACCGCACGGCACGCCGACGCAATAACGCCTCGTTAACGTGCGATTCATGAGTGGGTGCAGGCTGCGGGCGGTGCCGACACGCCTCCGAAATGGTCAAGTAATCGCTTGGAAACATGCGCTGCCTACACAGGTCCCATGACTGAGCCCGACTGGGCGCCGCTGACCGGATTCCGGGTGGCCGTGACCTCCGCCCGGCGCGCCGACGAGCTGAGCGCGCTGCTGCGCCGCCGCGGCGCGACGGTGACCAGCGCGGCGGCGATCCAGATGGTGCCGCTGCCCGACGATGATGAGTTGCGCGCCCACACCGAGGCCCTGATCGACGTGCCGCCGGACATCGTGATCGCCACGACAGGGATCGGATTTCGCGGCTGGGTCGCGGCGGCCGACGGGTGGGGGCTGGCCGGCGACCTGACCGCCGCGCTCGCGAAGGCGCGCGTCGTGTCCCGCGGCCCCAAGGCGACCGGTGCGCTGCGCGCGGCCGGACTGCCCGAGGAGTGGTCGCCGGACTCGGAGTCGTC
The DNA here is from genome assembly GCF_001666865.1 of Mycobacterium sp. E136. NCBI lineage: Bacteria > Bacillati > Actinomycetota > Actinomycetes > Mycobacteriales > Mycobacteriaceae > Mycobacterium > Mycobacterium sp. E136. The sequence continues at coordinate 315 of NZ_LZJE01000324.1, read as the reverse complement.
CCGCGAGCTGCTGCACTACCTGGTCGAGGGCGGTATTGCCGGGCAGCGCATCGCGGTGCAGCTGCACGGAGCCACCGAGGAGTGGGACCCGTTCCCGGAGTTCCTCGACGAGTTGCGCGCCGCCGGCGCCGAGGTCGTGCCGATCCGGGTGTACCGATGGCATCCCGCGCCGCACAACGGCGATTTCGACCAGCTGGTGGCGGGCATTGCCGACGAGAAGTTCGACGCGGTGAGCTTCACCTCGGCGCCCGCGGTGGCGTCGGTGTTGTTGCGGGCCCGGGAGATGGGCCTGGAGAACCGGGTGCTCGCCGCGTT
>NZ_LZJE01000323.1:0-522 GCF_001666865.1 Mycobacterium sp. E136 | reverse complement strand
TGACCAGATCCAGGTCGGGCCTGCTCCGGATCGCATCGATCGCGATCGACCCGACGCCGCCCGTCCCCCAGACCACGGTTCTCAGCGGTGTTTTCACGATTCCTCCGTTGCTGCGATTGACCCCGTCACCAGTGCGGCGCGCTCGAGATACTCGCGACCGATTCGTCGCCCTGCCGTCTCCCACACATCTGCACAGCGACCGAGTACAGCTCGGTCGTCGGCGCTCCCTCGGCGGGCGCCCGGATGTCGAACCGGAGCGTGAACATCAGCACCGCGACAAGGCCGGGGTATTCACGACGACCGACTCTAACCTAATCTTTGTTCTGGTTACCATTAATAGTGGATGCTATTCTCAGCGCTGGCTTTGTCGCCACACCGGGCTCCCGGAGGAGGATCGATGACCGGAGGTAAGCACCGCGTCGTGGTCTGGTCGACCGGCGGAATCGGCTCCATCGCGATCGATGCGATCCGGAGCAGGCCCGACCTCGAACTGGTCGGGGCGTGGGTGCACTCCGAGGAGAA
>NZ_LZJE01000322.1:0-1530 GCF_001666865.1 Mycobacterium sp. E136 | reverse complement strand
CGGCCTCGGTGTTAGGGTGGGGTTCCGTGGGTCGGCAGGCCCCAAACTAGGAATCAGCCTAGGAACGTAAGCCCTGCCCGTCGTCACGGAGGTGCCTTTCAGTGAAACCCTTACGCAAGCACCCCCAGACGGCCACCAAGCACCTCTTCGTCACCGGCGGCGTCGTCTCCTCGCTCGGCAAGGGGCTCACCGCGTCGAGCCTCGGCCAGCTGCTGACCGCGCGCGGCCTGCAGGTCACGATGCAGAAGCTCGACCCCTACCTCAACGTCGACCCGGGCACCATGAACCCGTTCCAGCACGGTGAGGTGTTCGTCACCGAGGACGGCGCCGAGACCGACCTCGACGTCGGGCACTATGAGCGCTTCCTGGACCGCAACCTGTCCGGATCGGCGAACGTCACGACGGGACAGGTGTATTCGTCGGTCATCGCCAAGGAACGCCGCGGCGAGTACCTCGGCGACACCGTTCAAGTCATTCCGCACATCACCGACGAGATCAAGGCCCGCATCCTCGAGATGGCCGCGCCGGACGTCGACGGTCGCCGCCCCGATGTGGTGATCACCGAGATCGGCGGCACGGTCGGGGACATCGAATCGCTGCCGTTCCTGGAGGCCGCGCGGCAGGTCCGTCACGAGGTGGGCCGCGAGAACTGTTTCTTCCTGCACTGCTCGCTGGTGCCGTTCATGGCGCCGTCGGGGGAGCTGAAGACCAAACCGACGCAGCATTCGGTGGCCGCGCTGCGCAGCATCGGTATCACCCCGGACGCGCTGATCCTGCGGTGCGATCGTGATGTGCCCGAACCGCTGAAGAACAAGATCGCGCTGATGTGCGACGTCGACATCGACGGGGTCATCTCCACCCCCGACGCGCCCTCGATCTACGACATTCCCAAGGTTTTACACCGCGAGGAACTCGACGCGTACGTGGTGCGTCGGCTGAATCTGCCGTTCCGCGACGTCGACTGGACGCAGTGGAACGACCTGCTTCAGCGCGTGCACGAGCCGCACGAGACGGTGCGAATTGCGTTGGTGGGCAAGTACATCGACTTGTCGGATGCCTACCTGTCGGTAGCCGAGGCGCTGCGGGCGGGCGGGTTCGCGCACCGGGCGAAGGTCGAGATGCGCTGGGTGGCCTCCGACGACTGCGAGGTCGACGGCGACGCGGCCGCTGCGCTGGCCGACGTGCACGGCGTACTCATTCCGGGCGGCTTCGGCATCCGCGGCATCGAGGGCAAGATCGGCGCGATCCAGTACGCCCGCAAGCGGGGCCTGCCCGTGTTGGGGCTGTGCCTGGGCCTGCAGTGCATCGTGATCGAGGCGGCCCGTTCGGTCGGCATCGCCGAGGCCAACTCCGCGGAGTTCGATCCGACCACCCCGCACCCGGTGATCTCCACCATGGCCGATCAGCGCGACGCCGTCGCCGGGGAGGCCGATCTCGGTGGCACGATGCGGCTGGGCGCGTATCCCGCTGTGCTGGAAGCAGGTTCGATTGTCGCCGAGGCTTACGACTCCACCGAGGTGTCGGAGCGGC
>NZ_LZJE01000321.1:0-7509 GCF_001666865.1 Mycobacterium sp. E136 | reverse complement strand
GACGGCGCCTTTGAGTCCGCGGACCGCCGCCGGCTCGGCGAAGGCCATATCGCAGCACCCTGCGCCGTCCGCTCCGGCAATCGCGCACAGCGAGTCGATGCGGTCCGGCGAGGGCTCGATGACCTCGACGGTGTCGGCGTGCAGGTACTTTCCGCGGTCCGCGACGACCCGCACCCTGACCCGCTCGCCGGGCAGCGCGTAGCGGACGAACACCACGCGGCCGTCGTCCCGCGCCACACAGCTGCCACCGTTGGCGGGCGAGCCAGTGGTGACGGTGAGCTCGAGGCCCGTCGATCCACCCTTGTCTTCGGTCAATCCAGGAATCCCCTGCGCGCGTCGCCCGGTGCCGAATGCGGTTGCAGCGTCTTGAGCCGCTCCGAGGAGCTCAACTGCCACGGCACCGACGTCACCATCACATTCGGCTCGAACAGCAGTCGGCCTTTGAGTCGAAGTGCGCTCTGGTTGTGCAGCACCTGCTCCCACCAATGGCCGACGACGTACTCGGGGATGAACACGGTGACGACGGTGCGCGGCGACTCGCGGCTGATGCGCTTGACGTAGTCGAGCACCGGGCGGGTGATCTCCCGGTACGGCGAGGCGATCACCTTCAACGGGACGCTGATGTCGCTGGCCTCCCACTTGTGCACGAGCGCGCGCGTCTCACCGTCGTCGACACTGACGGTGATCGCCTCCAAGGTGTCTGGCCGGGTGGCCCTGGCGTAGGCCAACGCACGCATCGTGGGCAGGTGCAGTTTGGACACCAGCACGATCGCGTGGTTGCGGCTGGGCAGCACCAAGTCGGTCGCCTCGGCGGCCTGCTCCTCGAGTTCTCGCGCCACCGTGTCGTAGTGCCGGTGGATCAGCTTCATCGTCACGAAGAGAATGGTCATCGCGAGGATCGCGATCCAGGCACCCGCAACGAATTTCGTCACCACCACGATCACCAGCACGGTGGCCGTGCACGCACAGCCGATCGCGTTAATCACCCGGGACCGCATCATCTTGCGCCGGATCACCGGCTCGGTCTCCGTGCGCAGCAGCCGCGTCCAGTGCCGCACCATGCCGACCTGGCTGAGGGTGAACGAGACGAACACCCCGACGATGTAGAGCTGGATCAACGCCGTCACCTCGGCGCGGAACGCCGCGACGAACGCGATCGCGGCGAACGCCAGGAACAAGATGCCGTTGGAGAACGCGAGCCGGTCCCCGCGGGTGTGCAATTGCCGTGGCAGATAACGATCCTGGGCGAGTATCGATCCGAGCACCGGGAAGCCGTTGAACGCGGTGTTGGCAGCCAGCAGGAGGATCAGCGCCGTGACGGCGGCGATGAGATAGAGCCCGGGGGCGAAGTCGTGGAACACCGCGTCGGCCAATTGCGCGATCAACGTCCGCTGGTGGTAGTCCGGCGGGGCGCCGACGAGTTGTTCGTGCGGTCGCTCCGCGATCTGTACGCCGGTTTCCCTGGCCAGCATGATGATGCCCATGAAGAGGGAGACGGCTACCAGGCCGAGCAGCGCCAGCGTCGTTGCGGCGTTGCGCGACTTCGGCTTTTGGAAGGCCGGCACCCCGTTACTGATCGCCTCGACGCCCGTCAGCGCAGCGCTGCCCGACGAGAAAGCGCGTGCCACAAGGAAAACCAGCGCGACGCCGAGAACCTCACCGTGTTCCGAATGCATCTCGAAGTCGGCTGATTCGGCCCGTAGCGAATCGCCGAGCACAAAGATCTGGAAGAAGCCCCATCCGAGCATCACGAACATGCCCACCATGAACGCATACGTCGGGATGGCGAATGCGGTTCCGGATTCCCGGATGCCGCGCAGGTTCAACGCCGCCACGAACAGGATCGCGATCACGGCGAACAACACCTTGTGATGGTTGACGAACGGCACGGCCGAGCCGATGTTCGACATCGCCGAGGACATCGACACCGCGACGGTGAGCACATAGTCGACCAGCAGCGCGCTCGCCACGGTCAGCCCGGCCGTCGGCCCGAGGTTGGTGGTGACCACCTCGTAGTCGCCACCCCCGGACGGATACGCGTGCACGTTCTGCCGGTAACTGGCGATGACGACCACCATCACCCCGGCCACGGCCAGGCCGATCCATGGCGTCATCGAGTAGGCGGCCAGGCCGGCCACCGACAGCACCAGGAAGATCTCCTCCGGCGCATAAGCCACCGACGACAGGGCATCGGAGGCGAAGACGGGAAGGGCTATCCGCTTCGGCAGCAGCGTGTGCGAAATCCTGTCGCTGCGAAACGGCCTGCCGAGGACCACCCGCCGCGCGAACCTGGATAGCTTGGACACGAGTGCCAAGGGTAAGCCCAGCAGCAATTGCCCGTCGGGAAGCTGTAGCGTTCGACTGCGCGGGTTCGACAGCAGGAAGGACCGTGGAGTGCGTGTAGTGGTGATGGGCTGCGGCCGGGTGGGGGCGTCGCTCTCGGACAGCCTCTCCCGGATCGGCCACGACGTCGCGGTCATCGACCGGGACAGCACGGCGTTTCACCGGCTCTCGCCGGAGTTCTCCGGGGAGCGGGTGCTGGGTATGGGCTTCGACCGCGATGTGCTGCTGCGGGCGGGCATCGAAGAAGCAGGCGCATTCGCCGCGGTGTCGTCGGGCGACAACTCGAACATCATCTCGGCGCGGGTCGCCCGCGAGACGTTCGGAGTCGAGCGCGTCGTGGCCCGCATCTACGACGCCAAGCGCGCCGCGGTCTACGAGCGGCTGGGCATCCCGACGGTGGCCACGGTGCCGTGGACGACGGATCGCCTGCTCAACGTGCTGACCCGCGAGACCGAGACCACCAAGTGGCGTGACCCCACCGGCAACGTCGGCGTCACCGAATTGGCGCTGCACGAGGCGTGGGTGGGCCGGCGGATCACCGACCTCGAGGCGGCCACCGGCGGCCGGGTCGCGTTCCTGATCCGGTTCGGCGCCGGTCTGCTGCCGGACGCCAAGACCGTCATCCAGGCCAGCGACCAGGTGTTCATGGCCGCGATCGCCGGGCACATCGCCGAGGCCCTGGCCATCGCGGCACTGCCGCCGAGCGAGGACCCCGAGGGATGAAGGTCGCCATCGCCGGGGCCGGCGCCGTCGGCCGGTCCATCGCCCGCGAACTCGTCGACACCCACGAGGTCACGCTGCTCGAACGCAATCCCGACCACATCGACGTCGACGCGATTCCGGCGGCACAGTGGCGGCTGGGTGACGCGTGTGAGCTGACCGTGCTCGAGTCCGTTCAGCTCGAACAGTTCGACGTGGTCATCGCGGCCACGGGTGACGACAAGGTTAACGTGGTGGTCAGCCTGCTGGCCAAGACCGAGTTCGCCGTGCAGCGGGTGGTGGCACGCGTCAACGATCCGCGCAATGAGTGGTTGTTCGACGAGAGCTGGGGCGTCGACGTGGCGGTGTCCACCCCCCGCATGCTGGCGTCGCTCGTCGAGGAAGCGGTCGCGGTCGGCGACCTGGTGCGGCTGATGGAGTTCCGCAAGGGGCAAGCCAACCTCGTCGAGATCACGCTGCCCGACGACACCCCGTGGGGCGGAAAACCGGTCAAGCGCCTCGAACTTCCGCGTGACTGTGCCCTGGTGACGATCCTGCGCGGCCCGCGCGTGATCGTGCCCGAATCCGATGAACCGCTCGAGGGCGGCGACGAGTTGTTGTTCGTCGCGGTCGCCGAGGTCGAGGAACAGCTGCAGGACCTGTTGCTGCACCCGCAGCAGCGCTGATCTCAGCGCGCGACGTGCGCCGGCGGGGGCGTCGCGATCGTGACAACCGGCGCTGGATTCCGGCGGCACCCGAGCAACGTCGCACTGCTCGTTGCGGATGCCCACCGCCGCGATCAGTCCCGCCACCGCGAAAAGCGCCGCGGTGACCAGTGCGCCTCGCGGGAAACCGTCGAAATCGACTGCCGCGCCGACGATCACGCCGGTGAGTGCCACCGCGATCAGGCCGGCGATCCGCGAGATCGCATTGTTGACCGCCGATCCGATGCCACTCTGCGCCGGATCGACGGCGGCCAGCACCGCGGCCGTGAGCGGTGAGACGGTGATCGTGAGCCCGAGACCGAACACGACCAGCCCCGGCATCAACTGGGTCCAGATGTCGACCGGAGGGTGGGCCGCCGACATCCACAGGAAACCCGCCGCTGCGACGATCGGCCCCACCGCCATGAACAACCGCGGACCATGCACACCGGCCAGGGTGCCGAACCGCCGCGCCAGCAGGAACGACAGCACGGGGATCGGCAGAGTCACCAGGCCGGCCCGCGTCGCCGACAGTCCGAGGGTCTCCTGGAGAAACAGCGCCACGATCAACATGCCCAGCGACACCCCGGCGTAGAGGAACACGGTCGCCAGGTTGCCGACCGCGAAGTTACGGGCGGCGAAGATCGCGGACGGCATCATCGGATGCGCCGCGCGTCGCTCCCAGATCGGGAAGATCGCCACGCAGATCCCGCCGAGCACCAATCCGGTTGCCACCGCCGGATGCGTGAATCCGAGGCGCTGCCCCTCGATGAGCCCGTACACCACACCGCTGAGACCGACGGCGCTGAGCGTCGCCCCGACACCGTCGACACGTCCCCGGCCGCCCTCCCGATTGCGGTTCTCTGGCGGCAGTTTGGTCATGAGATACAACGTCACCGCGAGCGGAACGAGATTCACCCCGAAGATCCACCGCCAGTTCAACGCGTCGACCAGGACGCCGCCGAGCACCGGGCCGATGACGAACGCCGTACCCGTCCACGCGGTCCAGGTTCCGATCGCCCGCGCCTGGGCGGCGCCGGAGAACCGCGCGTTGATCATGGTGAGCGAACTGGGGACCAGGAACGCCGCGCCCACGCCCTGCAGCACCCGCGCCGCGACCAGCACCCACCCCGAGGGCGCCACCGCGCACAGCACCGACGAGACCGCGAAGATCAACAGGCCCATCCGCAGAACCCTGCTCCTGCCGAACTGGTCGGACACGGCGCCGGCGACCAGGATCAAGGCGCCCAGCGCCAAGAGATAACCGTCGAGGACCCACTCCTGCAGTACCAGCCCGCCCCCGAACGTCCGGCCGATCGCCGGAAGCGCAAGGTTGACCACGGACCCGTCGAGGAACGCCACGAACGAGGCGAGCACCGCGACCGCGATCAGCGGCCGATCGGTGGCCTCAGCGGGCATCCGGGTGGGTCGCGTCGCCGAGCTCGGACGGCGATCCCCCGTGCGCGGTGACGGAGGCCTCCCGCGCGTCGACGGCCTTCTGTGCGGACCGGATCGCCAGGTAGGTCACCACCGCGGCGACGGCGGTCAGCGGCCAACCCATGGAGATGCGCGCGACGCCGAGCCACCCGGTCTGGTCAGCGTCGTAGAGGTGCCGCTGCACGACGAAGCGCGAGGCGAACACCGCCACCCAGAACAAGGTTGCGACGTCGAACGCCGTGACGGCCCTGCGGACATGGCGCCAGTCACGACCGTGTCCGTTGACCCAACTCCAGACGTAGCCGACGACAGGCCGACGGATCACCACCGACAGCGTGAACACCGCCGCCCAGAGCAACGATGACCAAATGCCAAGCAGGAAGTAACCTTTCGACTCCCCCATGACGTAGGCGATCAACGCGCAGATCCCCACACCGAAGAAGCCGGAGACTGCGGGTTGCGCCGATTCCCGCCGAGCCAGCCGCCACGCCAGGATGATTCCGGCCACGCCGAGCGCGGTGACGATGGCGGGGATCAGTCCGACGAGTTGGGATACCGGAACGAACGCCACAACGGGTAGCGACGAATAGATCAGGCCGCTGATCCCGCCCATCTGGTCGAGGACGGCGTTCGCCTTGGTCGGCTGCTGGGTTCTGGGCTGTCCCGGTTCGGTTCCGGGGTCGCTCACTTCTGGATCTCGTAGTGCGGGTTGTAGATGGCCTTGGCGCCGTTGTCGAGCTTGCCGACGCGGCCGTGCACCTTCAGGGTGCGGCCGGATTCGATCCCGGGGATGCGGCGTTGGCCGAGCCAGACGAGCATCACCGAATCGGTGCCATCGAACAGTTCGGCCTTCACGCCGCCGGCGCACGCCTTGCCGTTGCACTCCACGCTTCGCAGGGTGCCGATCATCGTGACTTCTTGGCCGCGTTCACAGTCGATCGCCTTCTGGGCGCCGGTCATGGCGGCTTCGTCGCTCAGCTCCTCGACGTCCAGTTGCTCGGGGTCTTCCGTCAACCGCCGCGTGAGCCGGCGCAGATAACGTTCGGCCGTCGCCATGGCCTCTCCTGACTATCCGCAGATCCACCTTGGACCTACCCCGATAATCGCCACGGTAACCCTCTCAGTTACGAGATGCCACGCGGGGTCACCTCGCCACGCCGAGCGGTTTTCGCCCGCGGCAGGATCGAGTCATGACGGTCACTCTGCGCGGCGTCACCGCGGTGCTGCTACCTGGCACGGGCTCGGATGACGACTTCGTCTACCGGGCCTTTTCCGGCGCCCTGCACGCGCAGGGTGCGACGCTTGTCACACCGCCGCCACAGCCGCACCGTCTCGTCGACGGCTACCGTGACGCACTCGACAACGCGGCGCGGCAAGGACGCATCGCGGTGGGAGGCGTGTCGATCGGCGCGGCGGTCGCAACGGCGTGGGCGTTGGCGCATCCGAGCCGGGCGGTGGCGGTGCTCGCCGCCCTTCCGGCGTGGACCGGTTCGCCGCAGCACGCCCCCGCGGCGGCCGCAGCGCGGCATTCCGCGGAACTACTGCGCCGCGACGGGCTCGCGGCCACCAGCGCGGCGATGCGGGCGTCGAGCCCGCGGTGGCTGGGCGACGAGCTCACCCGGTCGTGGCTCGGGCAGTGGCCGTCGCTGCCGGAGGCGATGGAGGAGGCGGCGAACTACGTCGCGCCCACGTGTGAGGACCTGGAGCGGCTGGCCGTCCCGCTGGGCGTGGCGGCGGCATCCGACGATCCGGTGCATCCGATCGAGGTGGCCGCCGAGTGGGTGACGGCGGCGCCGCAGGCGGCGTTGCGCACGGTCACGCTCGACGAGATGGGCGCCGATCCGGGAGTGCTGGGCGCCGCGTGCGTGACCGCGCTACTGGAGGTCTGACGCCGCTCCCCGGGGTCGGGGTCACCGACGGGTGGATCGCACGCACCGGGTGGCTGTTGCGCTTTGTGAGTGGTGACCGGTGGGTCTGGTGAGTGGTGAGTGCTGTGTCGGGGTATCGGGGTGTTCACCCCAGGGCGAGGGCTTTGTGGTGCAGGCGGGTGAGGTTGAGTACGGCGGCGGCCAGGTGCAGTTCGGCGGTGACGGCTTGGAGTCCTCGGCGGGCGAAGCGGCGTAAGCCGATTTGGTCTTTGAGATGTCCGATGACTGGTTCGACGGTGGCTGAGCGGCGTTTATAGGCTTTCGCGTTCTCGGGTTGACGCATCTTGTGGCGCATGGCATCTAGCGGTGACAGATCCGGCGCTGGCGGCCCGTGGGCCGGGTTGTGTTTGGCGTCGTGGTGGACCTCGCGGCTTTTGCCGGGGGCGATCAGTCGCGGC
>NZ_LZJE01000320.1:0-13545 GCF_001666865.1 Mycobacterium sp. E136 | reverse complement strand
GCGGTCATCAGCGTGGGTCCCTCCGGCCCGAACGCGATGCCGCCGTACACGTCGCGGTTGCGGATGGCCTCGCGAAGGGCGTCGGCCCCGGGGTAGTAGGTGACCGAGAACGCCCCCGGTGCCTGCTGGTCCAGCGTCGCCACTACCTGGCCACTTGCCGCCTGCGGTCCGGCCGCGCCGATCGGCACGTTATGTGGGCCGCTGCGAGCGGCGGGTAGCGCGAAGGCCAGCGCGACGATCGCGATGACGACGGTGAGCACCACGACCACGCCCGTCGCGCGTACCGCGGCGGGCGGCTCGTGAACCGGTGAAGCGTGGTGGGGGGCCCTTTCCGGGGTTTCGGTAGTCATGGTCCGCACCTTTTCATTCGACGTTGAATTTCTGCGTAGGGGCAGAGTAACTCCGCGCCGCGACAATTTCAACACGCATTTAAATGATAGCCTCGTGGTATGGCGTCACCAGCCAAAACAGTCCGGCGCAGGGGCCGGCGACAGGGCGAGCCGGTTTCGCGCGACGCGGTGCTCGCGGCCGCGCGCAAGCGCTTCGGTGCCGAGGGATACGAGAAGACGACGCTGCGCGCGGTGGCCCGCGACGCCCATGTCGACCCGTCGATGGTGCTCTATCTGTTCGGCTCCAAGGCCCAGCTGTTCCGCGAGTCGCTCAACCTCGTCGTCACCCCCGGTGCGCTGGTCTCCGCGCTCGCCGGCGGCCCGGACGACGACCCCGACATCGGCACCCGCATGGTTCGTACGTACCTGCGGATATGGCAGTCACCGGAGTCGGGCCCGACGATGGTCGCGATGTTGCAGTCGGCCACCTCGAATCCCGACGCGCACGAGGCGTTCCGCGGGTTCATGCAGGATCACGTGCTGAGCGCGGTGTCCGCTGAGCTCGGCGGAGGGGAAGAGGCCCGGCTGCGAGCGCTGCTGGCGGCGAGTCAGCTCGTGGGAACCGCGGTGCTGCGCTTCGTCATGAAGATCCCGCCGTTGGCGACGCTGCCCGACGACGACCTGGTACGGCTGCTCGCGCCGACGGTGACGCGGTACCTGACGGCCGATGCCGCAGAGCTCGGGCTACCGGAGCTCGGCGGGTCATAACCCGTGAATGCCCTTGTACAACACCATGAGACCGATCACAACGAGGATGCCCGCGATGAGGACGGCGTGCTGGCGGTCCATCCAGTCCTTGAGCCGGGCCAGCGGTCGGTCGAGCCGGTCGCCGGAGACCGCGTAGGCCAGGATCGGCAGCGCGACCGTCGAACAGGCCGCGATCACGAACCATGCGACGGCCACCCAGTCGTCGCGGGGACCGCCGGCGGTGCCGATAGCCAAACCCGCTGCGGCACAAATGAACAGGACCTTGGGGTTGGCGACGGTCAAGAGCATCCCCGTGCCGCCCGCGCGTAGTGGGGTCAGCGTGCTCAAGCCCTCCATCCAGCGCGGCTTGTGCGATGCCTTCTTGCGGGTGAACCAGCGATACAACCCGAACACGATGAGGGCGGCGCCGACCACGATCCGTAGCCACGACGCCCATCCCGGTGGTCGGCCCTCGCGGCCACCCAGCAGGCTGGACACCTGAAGGAAGATGCTCGTCAGCACCGCCAACCCGATCAGCCATCCGGCCAAGAACGCCAGGCTCGTCGGGCGGGGCCGCGCGGTGTGCAGTACCAGCACCGCGGGGATGATCGACAGCGGTGAGAGCGCCACCACCAACGCCAACGGGATCAGTTCGGTGAGCAACGATCCCTTGTCCACGAGGCCGAACATAGCGGAATGCCCGCTGCCGGGGCGGTTCTTACGCCGCATGCACTCCGCGCGTCGCTGTTTCCTGCCTCAGTGGCGTCTCAGAAGACGACCGACGCGAGGTGGAATATCAGCGCCCAGAACAACATCGCGACGACGATGGTGCCGACGCCCCGAAGGTTGGTCCGTGCGACGGGCACGTCCGGCGGTGGGCGCAACCAGTGCTTCAGCAGCGGGTTCACGTAGTAGGGCATGACGATGAAGCTGATCAGCAGGCTCGACAACAGGTTTCCGACGAGCATGTTCAACCACAGCGGCAGCCTCAGCGGCGACAGCGCGATGGTGAGCAGCATGACTGTCGGGTACAGCCCGACCCACACCGCGATGGAGGTCTTGAGGTTCGTCGGTGGTGGGGCCTGCTTGCCATGCTCGTCGAAGGCGAACCAGCTCCCAAAGGAGTGGTCGATGGTGCGCAGATTGAAATCGGAGAACTGCTCGCCCTCGGCGAGGAGGTCGCGACGCCTCTTTGAGACCAACCACCGGTCGAGGTCCGCTGCGGTGTCGTAGCGGTACATGGCGGTCCGCTCATCCTGAACTCCGGCCACCGGACGGAACAGCTCGCTGCCGCGGAAGCCGGGAAACTCGTTCTCGGCCAGGCGAAGCCGGTCCTGCCAAGCGAGAAACTCATCTACCTGATCGGCGCGGACCCGGTGGCTGACGACGACGGTCACCAGCGCATCGCCGTCTGCGGCGCGGCCGCCGACGATCTGCTGGGTGGCCGGGCCGTCGAAGAGCTCCGCACCCGCGGTCAGTCGGCTCTGCCGCGTGGCGCTGTTGATCCACGCTTGAAGATGGGCGGTCGAATCGAAGCGATAGATCACCACCCATTCCGGCTGAACGGCGGTGGGCGAGCGGATTTCGGCGCCGAGGAAGCCGGTGTATCGGGAAGCCTCGCGGTTGAGGTCCTGCTGCCACCGTTCGAACGCCGCATCCTTACCGGCACGGACCCGCTGGCCGATGATGACCGTCGCGGCGATGTCGCCATCCGTCACGATCAGATGGCTCGCGCCGGGTGGTACCGGCAGGCCTTCCACTCGCTGCCTTCGCGCAGGAAGTCGATGTCGAAGATCTTGGCCTCGGCTTTGTTGGCGGCCGCGAACCGAACGGTGGCCGCGGCCGTCAGGCTGGGCTCGCCGGCGACCCTCACCGAGCTCACGGTGATCTGCGTCGGACCGTCGGCCCGCCGGTTGGCGTACCACTCGGCCGCGAAGCCCGCGGACAGGCGCATCGGCGCGCAGACGTGCGCGGCGAACGATGCGAAGTCCTCGCGGTTGTAGGCGCCGTTCATCCCGTCGAGTACGGCCCGGACCTGATCCTCGTCGCTGACCGAGGCCGCGGGAACGGCCGACGCCGTCGGTGCGACCCCGCTCAGACTCACCGCGAAGCCCGCGAGTATCGCGACAAGCCGACGCATGCGTCCAGCCTCGCTGATACAGCTGTGAAAGTTGTGACAGCTGCACGGCGTGTTGTACGGCCTCTCGAGAAGTGCGTGCGGGAGGCGGGAGAAATTGATTAGACTTGAGCGGAACAGACTCAAGATTGACGACGTTGATCTATGCGACAAGCATTTTTGCCAAGCTCACGTACCTAAGAAAGGGAGGGTGTCGTGGACTCGTTCAACCCGACGACCAAAACTCAGGCGGCGCTGACCGCGTCGTTGCAGGCCGCCACGGCCGCGGGCAACCCGCAGATCACCCCCGCCCACCTGTTGATGGCACTGCTGACGCAGAACGACGGCATTGCCGCACCCCTTCTCGAGGCCGTCGGCGTTGAACCCGCGACCATTCGCGCGGAGACGCAGCGGCTACTCGACCGGCTGCCCAGCGCCAGCGGCGCGGCCTCGCAGCCGCAGCTCTCTCCGCAGGCGCTGGCCGCGATCACCGCCGCCCAGAACCTCGCGACCGAGATGGACGACGAGTACGTCTCGACCGAACACCTGATGGTCGGCCTGGCCACTGGCGACTCGGACACCGCGAAGCTGTTGACCGGCCACGGCGCCTCGCCGCAGGCCCTGCGCGAGGCGTTCGTCAAGGTGCGCGGCAGCGCCCGGGTCACCAGCCCGGATCCCGAGGGGACTTACCAGGCGCTGGAGAAGTACTCCACCGATCTGACCGCCCGCGCGCGGGAGGGCAAGCTCGACCCGGTCATCGGCCGCGACAACGAGATTCGTCGTGTCGTGCAGGTGCTGTCGAGGCGCACCAAGAACAACCCGGTGTTGATCGGTGAACCCGGCGTGGGTAAGACCGCGATCGTCGAGGGCCTGGCCCAGCGCATCGTGGCCGGCGACGTGCCGGAAAGCCTGCGCGACAAGACCGTCGTCAGCTTGGATCTGGGCTCGATGGTCGCCGGCTCGAAGTACCGCGGCGAGTTCGAGGAGCGGCTCAAGGCCGTGCTCGACGACATCAAGAACTCGGCCGGCCAGATCATCACGTTCATCGACGAGCTGCACACGATCGTGGGTGCGGGCGCGACCGGCGAAGGGTCGATGGACGCAGGCAACATGATCAAGCCGATGCTGGCCCGCGGCGAGCTGCGCCTGGTCGGCGCCACGACGCTCGACGAGTACCGCAAGTACATCGAGAAGGACGCCGCGCTGGAACGACGTTTCCAGCAGGTGTTCGTCGGTGAGCCGTCGGTGGAGGACACCGTCGGCATCCTGCGCGGGCTGAAGGACCGCTACGAGGTGCACCATGGTGTGCGCATCACCGACTCCGCGCTGGTGGCGGCGGCGACGCTGTCCGACCGCTACATCACAGCCCGTTTCCTGCCCGACAAGGCGATCGACCTGGTCGACGAGGCCGCGTCGCGGCTGCGCATGGAGATCGACTCGCGGCCGGTCGAGATCGACGAGGTCGAACGGCTGGTCCGCCGGCTGGAGATCGAGGAGATGGCGCTCGCCAAGGAAGAGGACGCCGCCTCCAAGGAGCGCCTCGAGAAGCTGCGCGCCGAGCTCGCCGACCACAAGGAGAAGCTCGCGGAATTGACCACCCGCTGGCAGAACGAGAAGAACGCGATCGACGTGGTCCGCGAGCTCAAGGAGCAGCTCGAGGCGCTGCGCGGCGAGGCCGACCGGGCCGAACGCGACGGCAACCTGGAGAAGGCCGCCGAACTGCGGTACGGCCGCATTCCGGAGGTCGAGAAGAAACTCGACGCCGCGCTGCCCCACGCCGAAGCTCGCGAGGATCTGATGCTCAAGGAGGAGGTCGGGCCCGACGACATCGCCGAGGTGGTGGAGGCGTGGACCGGTATCCCGGCGGGCCGGATGCTCGAGGGCGAGACGGCCAAGCTGCTGCGGATGGAAGACGAGCTCGGCAAGCGCGTCGTCGGCCAGAAGAAGGCGGTGCAGGCGGTTTCGGATGCGGTGCGCCGCAGCCGCGCCGGTGTCGCCGATCCGAACCGGCCCACGGGCTCGTTCATGTTCCTCGGCCCGACCGGTGTCGGTAAGACCGAGCTGGCCAAGGCGCTGGCGGAGTTCTTGTTCGACGACGAGCGGGCAATGGTCCGCATCGACATGAGCGAGTATGCCGAGAAGCACTCGGTGGCCCGCCTGGTCGGTGCGCCTCCGGGCTACGTCGGTTACGACCAGGGCGGTCAGCTGACCGAGGCGGTGCGCCGGCGTCCGTACACGGTGATCCTGTTCGACGAGATCGAAAAGGCTCACCCGGACGTGTTCGACGTGCTGCTGCAGGTGCTCGACGAGGGCAGGCTGACCGACGGGCAGGGCCGTACGGTCGACTTCCGCAACACGATCCTCATCCTGACGTCCAACCTGGGCGCGGGCGGGACCGAGGAGCAGGTGATGGCGGCGGTGCGCTCGGCCTTCAAGCCCGAGTTCATCAACCGCCTCGACGACGTGATCGTGTTCGACGGGCTCAACCCCGAAGAGCTGGTCCACATCGTCGACATCCAGCTCGAGCAGCTGGCCAAACGGCTGGCGCAGCGCCGCCTCACCCTCGAGGTGTCGCTGCCCGCGAAGCGGTGGTTGGCACAGCGCGGATTCGACCCGCAGTACGGCGCCCGCCCGCTGCGCCGGTTGATCCAGCAGGCCATCGGCGACCAGCTGGCCAAGCTGCTCCTGGCCGGCGACGTGCACGACGGCGACATCGTCCCCGTCAACGTCAGCCCGGACGGCGACTCGCTGGTCCTCGGCTGAGAAGGATTTCGGCGTGCTCGTTCGCTTTGACGTGAACGAGCACGCCGAAGCCGCAAGATGGGGACGTGATCACATCCGTTCCCGGTAAGCCCAACCTGCTCCTCGGCGCCTACGACCTGGCCACGCTGGGTTACGGCGCCGAGGAGTTCTTCGTCTCCGACACCGCCAGGTCGTATTCGACCGACGCCACGGCCGACTACACCACCCGCATCGTGGTCCTGCTCCCGGTCGACCCCGCGCTGTTCAACGGCGCCGTGATCGTCGAATGGCTCAACGTCAGCGGTGGGTTGGATACCCCCGCGGTGTGGTCGATGGCGCATCGCGAGATCGCCCGCTCGGGTTACGCCTACGTGGGGGTGTCGGCCCAACGGGTCGGCGTCGAGGGCGGCACGAGCCTGGTCGGCATCGACATGTCGCTGAAAACACAGGATCCCGAACGCTATTCGCGATTGCATCATCCGGGAGACGAGTACTCCTACGACATCTATACGCAGGTGGGGCGCCTGGTCCGCGAAGGTGCCATCGACGGGCTGCGCCCGCAGACCGTGCTCGGCGTCGGTGAGTCGCAATCGGCCGTCTTCCTGTCGACCTACATCAACGAGATCGATCCGGACGCCGCCGTGTACGACGGATTCCTCGTGCACTCGCGGTTCGGTACCAGCGCGCCGCTGGACGGCGCGAACCTGTTCGAGGGGGACGAATCAACCCAGCAAGCCGTCCCGTTCCGTCCCGACCCCCGCGTCCCGGTCCTGGCGTTCATCACCGAGACCGACCTGGTCGGCGGCTTCCGGGTGGGGTATCACGCTGTGCGCCAACCCGATCACGACCGGCTGCGGACGTGGGAGATACCCGGCGCCGCCCACGCGGACAACTACACGATCATCGGCAGTTTCATGGACAGCGGGTGTGCACCGCTGGCCGACCTCGCGGCGGCATTCGCGCCGACCGACGAGCTCATGGGCGAGAAGCTCTCGTACAACATCAACTTCGGGCCACAGCACCACTATGTGCTGCAGGCCGCGGTCGTCCACCTGAACGACTGGGTGCGCACCGGCAGGCCCGCGCCCTCGGCACCGCCGATCGCGTTGACCGGATCCGACCCGGTGACGCCCGAACTCGACACCAACGGTCTTGCCAGGGGCGGCGTCCGCACGCCCTGGGTGGACGTGCCGACCGCTCGCCTCTCGGGGCTCGCCCCCGACGAGAGTTCGATGTCGTTCATCTTCGGCTCGGGCGAGGTCTTCGGCGACGGGGTGTTGGGCAGGCTCTATCCCGGCGGCAGGGCCGACTACCTCGAACGTTTCACCGCGGCGCTGGACAAGACGATCGAGGAGGGTTTCATCCTTGCCGCGGACCGCGCCGAGATCCTCGAGTTGGCCGGGGCCAGCTTCCCCGGCGGCTGAGCGCGGCATCGCGGGCCGGCCCGGGCCGTTGGACGCTATGTGATGGGGCTGTGATCCGCTGGAGTTCGGATTTGAGGGCTACCTGCAAGTAGGCTAGGACGCAATGGTCCCGCTTTGGTTCACGCTGTCCGCGCTGTGCTTCGTCGGCGCGGCCGTGCTGCTGTATGTCGACATCGACCGTCGGCGCGGCCTGGGCCGCCGGCGTAAGTCGTGGGCGAAGTCGCACGGCTTCGACTACGAACACGAATCGCACGACATCGTCAAGCGCTGGAAGCGCGGGGTGATGTCGACCGTCGGCGACGTCAGCGCCAAGAACGTCGTGCTCGGCCAGATCCGCGGCGAGGCGGTGTTCATCTTCGACCTCGAGGACGTCGCGACGGTGATCGCGCTGCACCGCAAGGTCGGCACCAATGTGGTCGTCGACCTGCGGCTCAAGGGCATCAAGGAGCCGCGCGAGAACGACATCTGGCTGCTCGGCGCGATCGGCCCGCGGATGGTGTACTCCACCAACCTCGACGCGGCGCGGCGGGCGTGCGACCGGCGCATGGTGACCTTCGCCCACACCGCACCGGACTGCGCCGAGATCATGTGGAACGAGGAGCACTGGACGCTGGTCTCGATGCCGGTCACCAGCACCCGCGCGCAGTGGGACGAGGGTCTGCGCACCGTGCGTCAGTTCAACGATCTGTTGCGCGTGCTGCCGCCGACGCCGCAGGCGATGGCCAGCCAGAGCAGCCAGGGCGCGTTGGCCCGGCGAAGCGGATCGCCGAGCCGTCCACTCACCCCGGCGGCAGGCCGCGGGGACCCGGCGCCCGACGCTCCGCCACGGCCCGAAGCCGCGCGTTATCCGCAGCAACCACCTCCTCGCCCGGACGCCAGGCGGCAACCGCCGTCGCGAAACGGCCGGCAGTCGCCGCACTACCAGCGGTAATCGCTCCCTTCCGGCGGCGCCGGGGGCTCGCGACCGGGGGAAGTACCCTGAACCCATGTCTCGCCCCGTCGCCCTGATCACCGGACCGACGTCCGGCATCGGTACGGGCTTCGCGCGCAGGTTCGCCCGCGACGGTCATGATCTCGTTCTCGTCGCCCGCGACGGCGCCAGGCTCGAGCGCCTGGCCGCCGAACTGCACGACGAAGCCGGAGCGGCCGTCGAGGTGCTCACCGCCGACCTGGCCGAGGCCTCCGACCGGGCGAAGGTGGCCGACCGGCTCTCCGAGGGCGTGCAGGTCCTGGTCAACAACGCCGGGTTCGGCACCTCCGGGGAGTTCTGGAACTCGCACTTCTCGCTGCTGCAGTCGCAGCTCGACGTCAACGTCACCGCCGTGATGCAGCTGACGCATGCTGCGCTGCCCCCGATGCTGGACGCCGGGCGCGGCACGGTGATCAACGTGGCCAGCGTGGCCGGGTTGCTGCCCGGGCGCGGTTCGACATACTCGGCGTCCAAGGCGTGGGTGATCGCGTTCTCGGAGGGCCTCGCCAACGGCCTGGGCGGCACCGGGGTCGGGGTTCACGCCCTTTGCCCGGGCTTCGTCCGCACCGAGTTCCACCAGCGTGCGGGCATCGACATGGACGGCACGCCGTCGTGGTTCTGGCTCGAGGTCGACGACGTCGTCCGAGAGACGATGGCCGACGTCGCCAAAGGCAAGGTCGTGATCGTGCCCGGGGTCCAGTACAAGGTGCTCACCACCGGCGGCCGCGTGGTGCCGCGAAACCTGGTGCGCGCCATGACCAAAATCGTGGGCCGGGGCCGTGGCCGGACGTAGGGCACCGAATACGTGCGCACGCTGATCGCGGTGCTGACCGCGGTCCTCGTCATCGCGGCATCGGCATGCTCCAAGGACGACCCGTCGGCCCATCCTTACGCCGCGCAAACCGCGACCATGGGCGAATCGCTGGCTGCGCTGGGCTGGAACATGTCGGTGTCGAACCTTCGCTTCGAGGGCGACTACGCGCTCGTCGACGTCGACGCCTCGCCCTCGGAGGCCGGCGGGACGCACGCCAAACCCGAGGACATCCGCTTCGGCCTGTACGGGGCCCTCGCGCACCCGATCGAGGCCAACGCGCTCGGCAGCTGTCGCGACGTGACAAACCTTGACCTTCAACCACTCTCGGCCCCCGCGCCCGATCGCCTCACCGGCACCGTGTGCATCGGACCGGCGCGCGACCAAGTGCAGGTGCGCGGCGTATACGCGTACTCGCCGCGCGACCGGACACCGGGCACCACCGTCGCCCATCCCGCCGCGTTCCCCGTCGGGCTGCCCGCAGTCAGGGACAACGACACCGGACTGTCGCTGCGCACCACGAGCCTCGACGCCTTCCGCGGCGACGGCGCCATGCTCGACCCCACGGCCCTGGGCGACCCGGGCGCGTTCACCGGCAACGGCTACATGCTGCTCGGGCTCGAAATCAGCGGGCTGGCAGAGCAATACCGTGAGGTCTCGCAGCAGCGCGGGGGCCCCGCGATGGTGCTGGTCGCTCCGACGCTGCCCCCGCCGGGGCTCAGCCACGCGTGCGACGTCTACGGCGCCTCGATTCTGGTGCTTCCCGACGCCTCCCGTGACTCCGTGCAGGTGAAGGCATCGCTGTGCACCCAGGGCGAGATCAACAACGCGCTGCTGTACGCGACGGTTTCGCTCATCGGCACCCACGCCGCGCTGTGGACGAAGGATGACTGAACCACTGGAACCGGGGCCCACCGAATGGGGCGAGGGGCCCGGCGTCGGCCCGTGGCAGGGGCCGCCGCCCGACGACCCGCGCTACGACCCCGACCTGCTCCGCGACGGCGACACCCGCAATGTCGTTGACGCATACCGTTATTGGCGGCGTGACGCGATCGTCGCCGACATCGACACTCGCAGGCACGCGCTGCACATCGCGATCGAGAACTTCGGCAACGACGCGAACATCGGCGCGGTGGTGCGCACCGCGAACGCGTTCGCGGTCGACACCGTGCACATCGTCGGCAGGCGGCGGTGGAACCGCCGCGGCGCGATGGTCACCGACCGCTATCAACGGCTGCGCCACCACGACACCACCGCCGCGCTGCTCGCGTACGCCGCCGACGCGGGGCTGACGGTGGTCGCCGTCGACAACGTGCCGGGGGCCGTGCGCCTCGAGACCACTCCGCTGCCGCGGAACTGCCTGCTGATCTTCGGCCAGGAGGGGCCGGGGATCACGCCCGAGGCGACGGCGGGTGCGGCCATGACCGTGTCCATCGCCCAGTTCGGCTCCACGCGCAGCATCAACGCCGGCGTCGCCGCGGGCATCGCCATGCACACCTGGATCACCCAACACGGGGACCTTTCCGCGGCCTGGTAGGGCAGGATCGACACCATGGATCAGCTCTGGGCCAATCGCGCAGCCAGCGCTGAGGCCGCGGTCGCCAAGCGACACGTCAGACGCCTGTGGGGCCTGCCGGGCACCCAGCTGGGCGTCGTCGCCTGGCCGGCCACGCGGCAGCACCGGCTGTTCGGTACATGGCACTACTGGTGGCAGGCGCATCTGCTGGACAATCTCGTCGACGCCCAAGTGCGCGATCCGCGGCCCGAACGCCAGAAGGCGATAGCGCGCCAGATCCGCGCACACCGGTTGCGCAACAACCTGTCCTGGGTCAACAGCTACTACGACGACATGGCCTGGCTGGCGCTGGCCTTGGAACGGGCGGCCACGCTCGCGTCGGTCGAGCGGCCCAAGGCGCTGAAGAAGCTCTGCGACCAGTTCGTCAACGCGTGGGTGCCCGAGGACGGCGGCGGCATCCCCTGGCGCAAGCAGGACCAGTTCTTCAACGCGCCCGCCAACGGACCGGCCGCGATCTTTTTGGCGCGTTACGACCGGTTGCGCCGCGCGCAGCAGATGTCGGACTGGATCGACGAGACCCTGATCGACCCCGAGACCCATCTGGTGTTCGACGGCATCAAGGGCGGCTCGCTCGTGCGGGCGCAGTACACCTACTGCCAGGGCGTGGTGCTCGGGCTGGAAACCGAACTCGCGGCGCGCACCGACGACGCCGAGCACGCCACCCGGGTGCACCGCCTGGTGGCCGCGATCGCCGAGCACATGGCGACCGACGGCGTCATCAAGGGCGCGGGCGGCGGAGACGGGGGCCTGTTCAACGGCATCCTGGCCCGCTACCTCGCGCTGACGGCCACCACGCTGCCGCAGAACGGCGACGAGGATTCCGCGGCGCGAGACACCGCCCGCTCGCTGGTGCTGGCCTCAGCGGAGGCCGCATGGCAGAACCGTCAGGTGGTCGACGGGATGCCGCTGTTCGGCGCCTTCTGGGACCGCACCGCCGAGATCCCCACCGCCGCCGGTGGGCAGGCGCAGTTCGTGGAGGGAGCGGTCAACGCCTCGGAGGTGCCCGAGCGCGACCTGTCGGTGCAGTTGTCGGGGTGGATGCTGATGGAAGCCGCGCACGCGGTGGCCGGGGCGTGAGCACAGAGACCGGCCCGCGGATCGCCCGCCTGCTGCCCGCTCGGTTCACCAGCGACGCCAAATCCGCCAAGACGAGCGAGAACACCGCGGCCGGTCTGCTGCTGCTCTTCACGGTCGCCGCGCTGCTGTGGGCGAATTCGCCGTGGGCACACAGCTATTGGACGCTGCTCGACACCCACGTCGGGTTCACCTTCGCCGAGAGCCGTTTCGAGCCGACCGTCAAACACCTGGTCAACGACGGCCTGATGGCGTTCTTCTTCTTCATCGTCGGCCTGGAGGTCAAGCACGAGTTCGCCATCGGTGAGCTCACCGACCGGGCGCGCGCGGCGGTGCCCGTGGTGGCGGCGATCGCCGGTCTTGCGGTACCCGCGGCGATCTTCCTGCTGTTCAACCCCTCCGGAGAAAACGCGCAGGCGTGGGGTGTCGTGATCTCCACCGACACCGCATTCCTGATCGGCGCCCTGGCGATCATCAAGCCGATGTTCCCGTCCCGCCTGCGGACGTTCCTGCTCACGCTGGCCGTCGTCGACGACGTCGGCGCACTGTGCGTGATCGCGCTGTTCTACTCCGACCGCATCGACGTTGTGCCGCTGGTGATTTCGATCGCGCTGATCGCGGCCATCGCGTTGGTGCGATTGTTGCCCGCCGCGCGCGGGCCCGCCTACGCCGCGCTCGGCTTCTCGCTGTGGGTGAGCATGTACATGGCCGGAGTGCACCCGACGCTGGCCGGCGTGGCGGTGGCGCTGCTGATCCCGGTGTACTCACCCGAACGCAGCCAGGTCGAGGAGGTCGTCGCGCGCATCCGGGCGTTCCGGCAGTCGCCGAACTCGCGCTACGCCCGTGAGGTGACTCGCGGTCTGCGCGACTCGATCTCGATCAACGAACGGCTGCAGACCAGCGTCGGCCCGTACGTGTCGTTTCTGGTGTTGCCGCTGTTCGCCCTCGTCAACGCCGGTGTCCAACTGGACGCCGAGAGCGTTTCGGCGGCGCTGCGCTCGCCGCTGACGTGGGGCATCGTCGCCGGCCTGGTGTTCGGCAAGTTCGTCGGCATCACCGCCGCGACATGGTTTATGCAACGCACCGGATTGGGTGCCTTGGCGCCCGGCTTGGCCCTGCGCCGGATCGCCGGCGGTGCCGCGCTGTCGGGAATCGGTTTCACCATCTCGCTTTTCATCGTCGACATCGCGATCGATGATCCTGGTCGCAAAGAGCAGGCGATCATCGGTGTGCTGATCGCATCGGTGGTCGCGTTCCTCGTCGGTTGGCTGATCTTCCGTCTCACCGACTGGCTCAGCCCACCGGAGCCGGTCGGGCTGAAGCTGCTGAGGCCGATCGATCCGGACCGCGACCACATCAAGGGTGAGCCCGACGCCCAGCTGACGCTGGTGGAATACGGCGACTTCGAGTGCCCGTTCTGCAGCCGGGCGACCGGGGCGATCGACGAGGTGCGCGCGCACGTCCTGGTCGAACCGCTCGATGTCGCAACCCGCGGCCACGGCGTAGCGGTACATGTCCGACCACTCCAGGTCGTCCTGGTGGCCGAAAAGTTCGCGGGCCATCTCCCAGAACCTGTCCTGCAGCGAGGCCGCCTCGCTCGCGCGTGCGGCATCGAAGGCCCGGGGATGGGCGCGCTCCAGCGGTAGATGACGCCACACGTAGCGCAGTTCGCTGCCGAAGTGCGCGCGCACCTCGTCGATCGCCCCGGTCGCCCGGCTGCAGAACGGGCACTCGAAGTCGCCGTATTCCACCAGCG
>NZ_LZJE01000319.1:0-26445 GCF_001666865.1 Mycobacterium sp. E136 | reverse complement strand
CCGGGCAGGGGGGGGGGGGGGGCCGGGCGGGCCGGTTATCTCGAGTACCTCGTCCCGATCATCCAGCGCAGCAGCACCTGCCGGTCCCCCAGCGACTCCGGGGTCTTCTCGGGAATGTCCTGGCGTTCGAACGTGTAGGGGGCGGCTAGGCGATAGGACCACATGTCACACCTCCACCGGGACGCTGCTCCAGCCCCACTGGAAGCTCGACGGCGGCCGGGACGCGGCCTCACCGTCGATGCGCCATCCGCCCACACGCTTGAGCCATTCGGTCACCATGATGCCGATCTCCAACCGCGCGAGGTGTACGCCGAGGCAGAAGTGTTGTCCGCGACCGAAAGCCAGCAGCCGTTCGATGGGGCGGTCCCAGATGAACGCATCGGGGTCGGGATACTCGCGATCGTCGCGATTGGCCGACGCCAGCAGCGTGATGATTCGCTGCCCCGGCTGCAGCGTGGTGTCGTGGATGGTGAACGGTTTGCGGACCGTGCGCGCAAACCATTGCGCCGGTGCGCAGTAACGGATCATCTCCTCGCGCGCGACGGGCACGTTGGCGTCGAGATCGCCACGCACGGCGGACAGCTGGTCGGGCCGAAGGCCCAGCTCCCACAGGCCGTGCGCGACGATCTTCGGCACCGTTTCCGTTCCGCCGATGAAGATCCCGAGCAGCTGGGTGGCCGCCTCGACGTCGTTGAACGCCGAACCGTCCGGCAGCCGGTACGCGATCAGGTTGTCGGCGATCGGATTCTCGCCCGGCGCGACCCTGCTGCGCTGGATGATCGGGACGAGGTACTCGAGATAACCGGGCCGCGCGTTGGCCACCTCCACCCCGCTGCCCGGTTGCGCCAGGCTTCCGGCGTTGACCGTCGCCAGCACATCGCTCGCCAAATCGACTGGAAGGCCGAGCAATTCGCACACCAGCGAGGCTGCGACGATACCGCCGTAGTCCTGGGTGAGGTCGAACGTGTTTCGCGGCAGCAGTTCGTCGAGGCGCTCGTTGGCGAGGGTCCGGATCCGGTCGGCGAGCTTACTGACCGACCTCGGCCGGAACGGGGCCGACGTACAGCGGCGCACGCTGTCGTAGATCGGCGCGTCGAAGTTCGCGTGGAATGGCATCGGGTGCAGCGCCGGATCGGCGACCGGGCCGTCGTTGCGGGTTCCGAGAACCGTTGCCGCGGGCAGGGTTCCCTCGGAGGCGACAAACGTGCCGTCGTTGACCTCCAGCACCCGCCAGATGTCCTCGAAGCGGGACAGGGCGTAGGTGTCCCACTTCTCGACGTAGTACACCGGATACCGGTCGCGCAGTATCCGGTAGTACGGTTGCGGATCGGCCATAACCGCCGGATCGAACGGATCGTAGGAGAACGTCTCGAGCACAGAAATGTTCATTGCAGCGGCGAGGGTGGTAGGGCCTGCAGGATCGAGTCTTCCCAGCCGTCGCGAAGCGCGGGCGCGACGCTCATCCATGTGACGATCTCGGCGGGCGGACTGTCCTTCCACGACGGGTAGTGGTTGGCGAAACAGTCCCAGTCGCCGTCGAGCGCCCAGTAATGGATGACCTCGTTGAAGCGGAACGTCGTGATGAACGAACCGAGCCAACGCTTTCCGGTGCGCTCCGACCACGGCACGTAGAGCCGTTCCAGCTCGCGGATGTAGTCGTCCTGGCGGCCCGGTTTGGTCTGCATGATCTCCTGGATCACCAGGCCCGCACCGAAGTTCGCCTCCTGGAGTTGTGCGAGCGTCCGGTTGTATTTGCCCGCGTACATGATGCGGCCCTCCCCGGAGGCGCCGGTCTCGGCGAGAAACGTCGACCACTTCGCCGCCGCTTCCTCATGGGTGCCGCCCCTGGCCTGCGCCTTACCGATGCGCGCATAGTCGGCGAACCTGTCGATCTCCCAGATGATCGTGACCTGCGGCCAGTGACCGTTGTACGGCGTCGTCTCCCACATCGCGAACAGCCGCGCACCGAGATCGGTCATCATCGGCTGGTAGACGTCGCTGAACACCTCTGTGAACCGGTCGGAGCGCCCGGATCCGAGAGCGATCGTCTCGTGGAGATAAAGCAGTGTGTGACCGTAATACTTCTTCATGACCTGCACCAGTTTGACAGTGACACCCTGCGAGCGTGACACTTGTCGCGTGTTTTGTAAAGGTGTGTGGCGATGAGCCTGACACCGCTTGCGAAGGGCTTCTGCTTCGGCGAGGGGCCGCGCTGGTTCGAGGGTCTGCTGTGGTTCTCCGACATGCTCGGCGAGGCCGTGCACACCGTCGACCTCAACGGCGACCTGACGGCGCTGCCGTTACCCGGGCACGCTCCGTCCGGCCTCGGGTTCCGCCCCGACGGGTCGTTGCTGATCTCCTCCACCGAATCGCGCGAGATCCTGCTCTACGACGGCGAGCACATCACCACGATCGCCGATCTGTCCGCGACGGTCCCGGCCCCCCTCGGCGACATGGTCGTCGACGACGACGGGCGCGCCTACGTCGGCTCACAGGCCCGCGAGGGTGGGGTGGTCGTGCGGCTCGATCCCGACGGCACCTCCACCGTCGTCGCCGACGACCTCGACTTCCCCAACGGCATGGCCATCACGCAAGACCGCGCGACGCTGATCGTCGCGGAGTCGACCGGACGCCGGTTGACCGCGTACTCCATCGCCGGCGACGGCGCGCTGTCCGATCGGCGGACCTTCGCCGACGGGCTGGACGGACCGCCGGACGGCATCTGCCTCGACGCCGAGGGCGGAGTGTGGGCCGCGATGACGTTGGCCCATCAGTTCGAGCGGATCATCGAGGGCGGCGTCGTCACCGACCGCATCGACATCGGCGATCGCACCGCAATCGCCTGCGCGCTTGGCGGTCTTGAGCGGCGCACACTGTTTCTCTTATCCAGCACCGACGCCTACCCGCAGCGGCTCAAGGGCACCAAGCGCTCGCGCGTCGATGCGATCACCGTCGACATACCGGGAGCCGGGATACCGTGAGCGATTCCTATTACGAGCTCATCGACGACGCCGATCCGCTCGGCGAGCGATTCCGCGCGACCGACCTGGTCCGCAGCACCTGGTCGGCCGCGATCCAGCACGGAGCCCCGGTGTCGGCCATCCTCGTGCGGGCGCTCGAAGGCTGCGAAGCCCGCGACGACACCCGCCTGAGCCGGGTGCTGATCGACCTGCTCGGCGGTGTGCCCGCCGAGGGCGACCTGTGGGTGCGGTCGCGAATCGAACGCTCGGGCAAGCAGATCGAGCTCGTCAGTTCCGAGCTGCTGGCCCAGCGTCCCGACGGTGACCCGCGGCCCGTCGCGCGCGCCAGCGGATGGCGGCTCAAGACCGTCGACACCGGCGCCGTGCAACACGCGCCGGCACCGACCCTGCGGCCGCTGTCCGAGGCGAAAAGCCGTGACATGAAGAAGGATTGGGACCGCAACTACGTGCACAGCCTCGACTGGCGGTGGCTGACCGAACCGTTGAGCGAGGGCCCAGGCGAGTCGTGGATCCGCCCCGAGGTCGATCTGGTCAAGGGTGAGACCATGACACCGCTCCAGCGGTTGTTCGCGGTGGCCGACGACGCGAACGGCATCGGCACCAAACTCGACATCCGCCGCTGGACGTTCATGAACACCGACCTCGTCGTGCATGTGCACCGGATCCCGGCGGGCGAGTGGATCGGCATCCGCGCGGAGACCAGCTACGGGCCGGACGGCATCGGAACCACGCTCGGCACGCTGTTCGACGAGGCCGGCGCGGTGGGCGCGATTCAGCAGTCGGTGCTCGTGCGACCGATGCCGGGGCGCTGATCAGGGCGTGCAGGCGCCGGTCGCGACCGGCGTGTGGGCCCGCGCACCGTCCGTCACCACTGTGGAGACCTGCTTGGCGGTGAGCACGAAACCGGTCTCGGGATCGTCGATGGCCGCGCCGAAGCTGATCCCGAGTACCCGGCCGTTCAGGTCGATGAGCGGTCCGCCCGAACCGCCGTGCCGGATCGGCCCTCTGATGACGTAGACCTCGCGATTGACCGTCGTGGTGCGGTAGATGTCCGGCACGAGAAGCTCCATCACCCTGCGGATGCGCGCCGGGGTGGCCACGAACGGCCCTCCGCCGGGATAGCCGAGCACCAGGACATCGGTGCCGGTGACTGCGGGGTGCTGGTCCAAGGGCAGCGTGGGAGCCTGCAGCTCGGGCACGTCGAGGACGGCGACGTCCATCGCCGGGTCGTAAACCACCACGGTGGCGGGTATTTCCCGATCACCGAGGAAGACGCTGACCGTGTCCGCACCGGCGACCGCGTGCGCGGCGGACAACACCCTGTTCGGCGCGACGACGACGCCGCTGCCGTCCACCGTCCTCGCGCACTGAAGCGCCTCGGTGTGGATACGGACCACACTGCGCGCCGCCTGCGTGACGACCGCGGCATCGGCCAGCGTTTCGTCGGGTGCGGCGACCGTGGTGATCGCGATCGGAGTCGGCTCCTGCGGGATGAGGTCGAACGATCCCCTGAGGGCACCGCAGCCGGTCACGCCGATCGCGACCAGGCATACCGCAAGCAACCTCGACCTCATTGCGGAAACGATAACTCCGCCGAGCCGGATTGGCGGCCAAGCCGCTCGACGCTAGTCGATCAGGCGCAAGGCGGCGGCCGGACACTGGGTCACGGCTTGGCGCATCCGCTCCCTGTCGGACTCGGGCCGCTCGGGCTCATGGATCAGCACGATGCCGTCGTCACGCACCTCGAACACTTCCTCGGCGATCGACTCGCAGATCCCGTGCCCGGTGCATCTGTCCAGATCGACTTCGACGCGCATGCCCAACTCCTAGCGAACGACGGCGGGTAGCCGTTTGACGCCGTGCACGAAACTGCTGTAGAGCAGGTCGGGTTCGCCGAACTCGATCGTCGTCAATCGGGTCAGCAACTCTCCGAACAGGTTTCGCAACTCCGTCTTGGCCAGCTGGCTGCCCAGGCAGAAGTGCGGACCGCCGCCGCCGAACCCGAGATGCGGGTTGGGTGAGCGCGACAGGTCGAACGCGCCGGCGTCGGGGAACACGGACTCGTCCCGGTTCGCCGAGCAGTAGAACAGCGCCACCTTGTCCCCGGCCTCGACCGGGTGGCCGTTGATTTCGGTGTCCTCGGTGACGAAGCGCGCGAACTGCAGCACCGGTGAGGCCCAGCGGACGAATTCCTCGACGGCCAAGCCGATCCGGCCGTCGAAGTCCTCCATCAACCAATCGCGTTGGGCCGGGTTGTCGACCAGCGCCATCATCGCGTGCGTCGTCGCCTGCTTGGTGGTGTCGTTGCCGGCCGAGGCCAACAGGATCAGAAAGGCGCCGATCTCCTCGTCCGTCAACCGGTGACCGTCGACCTCGGCGTTGACGATGCTGGTCATCAGGTCGTCGCCGGGGTGGGTGCGCCGGAACTTGGCCAACTCGACGCCCGTGTTCGACAACAGCGCGATCTGCGCGACGGGGTCGGCGAGGCGTTCGTCCTCGGTGGCGTACTCGTCGTCGCTCATTCCGAACAGCTTCTCCGCGGCGTAGGCGACAGCGGGCTGGTCGGCGCTGGGCACGCCGAGCATCTCCATGATCGTCAGCATCGGCAGCTGAGCCGAACACGCCGACACGAAGTCGACTTCGCCTGCGCCGACCAGGTTTTCGACGATGGTGACGGCGTTCTTGTGGATCTGTTCCTCGATCAGCCGCACGTTACGGGGGGTGAACGCCGAACTGATCAGCCGGCGGTACACGGTGTGCTGCGGCGGGTCCATGGTCAAGAAGAAGGAGGCGAAGCGCTGGATCTCGGCGGGCATCGGGTTCAGCGCGACGCCCTGCGCCGAGGTGAACAGCTCGGGATGTTGGCTGACGTACGCGATGTCCGCGCGCCGAGTCAACGCCCAGAATCCCGGCTCCTCCAGCTCGAACATGGAGGGCAGCGGTGGATGCCAGGTCAGCCCGTCCGCGGCGCGCAACCGCGCGAACGTCTCGTCGCGCACTGCGAACGGCCGGCTCCAGAACTCCTCGGACGTGATGTCGACAGCGCTGTATTCGCGGGCTGATGTCACCGATTCAGCGTGACACTTCGTCAAATGTTTGTAAAGCTAGTGCGGTGCCGGTAGCCGATGCAGATTCTTCGACGCGCGAACGCATTCTCGCCGCGACCGCAGAGGTGCTCGGCCGTCACGGCATGACCAAGCTCAGCCTTTCCGAGGTCGCGCTGGAGGCGCAGGTTTCGCGGCCCACGCTTTATCGCTGGTTCGCCTCGAAGCGCGACCTGCTCGACGCGTTCGTGGTGTGGGAGCGCCAGTACTACGAACGCGCCGTCGCCGAGGCCACCGCGGACGTGCCGCCGGGCGACCGCCTCGACGCGGCACTGCGGGTGATCGTCGACTATCAGCAGTCCTATCCGGGACTGCGCATGATCGACATCGAACCCGAACACGTGATCAAGCGCCTCGCACGGGTGATCCCGTTGATGCGACAACGGCTGGAACGGCTGGCGACCGGACCCGATCCCGGCCTGGCCGTGGCGACGGCGGTGCGGGTCGCGGTGTCGCACTATCTGGTGCGCAGCGACGACGACGCCGACTTCCTCGCGCAATTGCGCCACGCCGCGCGGGTCAAACCCCACGCGACTTGAGTTCGGCGAGGATCTCGTCGGTGTGCTGGCCCAATTTCGGGGCGGTTGAACGGGGCTCCCACGGCGTGCCCGCGAAGTCGGCCGGGGAGGCGACCATCGGCGCCGCGCCGTCTCCGTCGGGGACATAGACGATCCCGCCGGCGGCGTGGAACTGATCGTCGGCGACGACGTCCTCCAGCGAGTTGATCGGCGCCCAGAAGAAGTCCGGCTCCTCGGCGAAGATCTCCGCCCATTCGGCGAGGGGTTTCGAAGCGAAGATCTCGTCGAGTTCGGCGATGAGTTCGACCGCGTTGACGGCTCGCGCCCGCGGGGTGTCGAAGCGCGGATCGGTCAACCACTCGGGGCGCCCGACCGCGCGGCACAGCGGCGGCCAGTGCCGCCCGGCCTCCAGCCCCACGATCCAGAAGCGGCGCCCGTCGGCGGCCGTGTAGTTGTTCATGCAGGGGTTGCCCATCGTCTCGCGCTGACCGATCACGATCGAATTGCCGGTCAGCAGAAAGGTGTTGAGGTCAAAGCTCACCGTGTAGGCGCCCTGGCGGTACAGCGACGTGCTGACCAGCTGGCCCTCGCCGGTGCGGCCCCGCGCGACCAACGCCGCGCAGACCGCGGCGGCCAGCGTCATGCCCGCGGCGTGGTCGCCCATCCCGCCGCGCTGAAACGGCGGGGTCTGGCCGGGCCGGGTCAGCAGGTGCGCCAGACCCGCCCGCGCCCAGAAGGCCGCGACGTCGTAGGCCGCGCGGTCGACATCCGGCCCTTTCTCGCCGTAGCCGGTGATCAACCCGTAGACCAGCCGCGGGTTGTGTGCGGCGACCGCCGCGAAGTCCAGCCCCATGCGCGTCAGCGCGCCCGGCCGCATGTTGGTGAGGAAAACGTCTGCGCCAGAGAGCAATTCGCGGGCCGTGGCGCGGCCGTCGGCCGTCGTCAGGTCGAGCACGATGCTGCGCTTGCCGCGGTTGTCCATCTCGAACGGCGGGCTCACGTCGCCCTCGACGCCCAGCATCTTGCCGAACAACCGCGCCGGATCGCCGGTCGGTGGTTCGATCTTGACGACGTCGGCGCCCCAGTCGGCGAGGATCCCTCCGGCCGCCGGCCCGGCCACCCAGACGCCGAGTTCGACCACACGCACACCCTCGAGCGGACCCGCCATCGACACCTTCTTTACATTTATCCGCAAATTTGTAAACTGGCGTGGTGAAGCACGCTGCGCCGGTGGTCGGCCTGGCCGCACATCTGGGCCGCGGGGTACAACGTATCGCCACCGACGCCGCAATCGGTCGTCTCCGGTCACTTCCACGGTCCGTGTCCGAACTGGATGCGACTGCCGTGTCGCGGATCATCGGCCGTCAGGTGACCGCGGTGTCAGTGCTCAGCGGCGACGCCGGCACCTCGTCGCGGGCCCGCCTCGCCCTCACCGGCGACGACGTACCGCCGACCGTGTTCGTCAAGCTGGCCGCCGAGACCGTCGCCACCCGCCTGATGGGCGAGATGGGCCGGTTGGGCGCCACCGAAACGCGCTTCTACCGCGAACTCTCGCCGCGGCTGTCCGGCCTGCCGGCATGTCAGGGCTCAGCGTTCGATTCGGTGACCGGTCGCTACGTGCTGGTTCTGGAGGATCTGCCCGCCGACGAGTGCGAATTCCCCGACACCCTGCACCCGATCGGCGCGGACCGGGCCGCGAAGGTCGTCGAACTTCTCGCGAAACTGCATGCGACCTTTTGGAATCAGGTGCCCGACTGGCTCTACACCGCGTCGGGCGACACTGCCTCGCTGCTCACCGGCCCCCTACTCAAGACGTCGGCGCGCCGCATCGCCGAGCGCACCGACATCGACGTCGACGTCGCCTCCGGACGCTTCATCGACGAGAACTACCGCGCCGTGGCCCGGCTCATCGACGAGCCGCCGCACACGGTCATGCACGGCGACGCCCATCCGGGCAACGTCTACTTCCGCAACGGCGAGGCCGGGCTGCTGGACTGGCAAGCGGTCCGGCGCGGGCATCCCAATCGCGAGCTGGCATACACACTGGTCACCAGCATGACGCCGGCTGAGCGCCAAGCACACCAAGGTGAGCTGCTCGACGTCTACCGCCGCGCGTTGGCCGCATGCGGCGGACCCGAACTCGACCGTGGCGAGCTCTGGGACCGGTACCGGCAAGGCGCGCTCTACGCCTACGTCGCCGCGCTGATCACCGCAGGCATGGGCGGTATGCAGGACGAGGGCATCGCGCTCGAGGGCCTGCGCCGGGCGGTCGCGGCGCTACAAGATCTCGACACTGTCGCCGTACTACAGAAGTCGGTGTGAGGAACGATCTACGCTTGCCCCGTGAACGAACCGCTGCGCGACGCACTCGGACCCGAGGACACCTCGACGCGGCACCGGATCCTCGTCGCGACCTCGGAGGTGCTCGCCCGAAGCGGCCAGACCAAGCTCAGCCTGTCGGAGGTCGCGCTGCAGGCCGGGGTGTCCCGGCCCACGCTCTACCGCTGGTTCGCCTCCAAGGGAGAACTGCTCGACGCGTTCGGGGTCTACGAGCGCGACCTGTTCGACAACGGCATCAGCAAGGCCACGGCCGGTCTTCGGGGCGCCGAGAAGCTCGACGCCGCGCTGCGGTTCATCGTCGAGTACCAGCACTCGTATTCCGGTGTGCGGCTGGTCGACATCGAGCCCGAGGTCGTCATCTCGCAGTTGACGAAGATCATCCCCGTCATGCGGGCGCGCCTGCAGAAGCTGCTGAGTGGCCCGAACGCAGCGGTCAAGGCGGCCACCGCAATTCGCGTCGCCATCTCGCACTACATCGTGCGCAGCGACGACGACGACCAGTTCCTCGCGCAGTTGCGGCACGCGACTGGCATCAAGCCACAGGGCTAGATACTTCGGCTCCGCCGAAGGGCTGACACTTGCGCAAAAATTTGTAAAGCTGTCCGCATGACTCAGGTTGAGACCGATACGGGTGTGCTGGCCGGCGACGAGCGGATGCTGATCGACGGCGAGCTACAGAGCACGGCCAGCGGCGCGACGTTCGACGTGATCCATCCGGCCAGCGAGGAGGTCGCGGGCCGGGCCACCGACGGCACGGTCGAGGACATGGCGCGCGCCGTCGGCGCCGCCCGCCGAGCCTTCGACGAGACCGACTGGTCCCGCGACCTCGACTTCCGCTACCACTGCCTGACCCAGCTGCACGAGGCCCTCGAGCGCAATAAGGAGCGGTTGCGCCGCGTCCTGATCACCGAGGTGGGCTGCCCGGTGTCGGTGTCCGGCAGCCAGATCGAGAGCCCGATCGACGAGGTCAAGCACTGGGCCGAGCACGGCCGCAACTTCGAGTACCTGGTCGACAACGGTGTGCACGAGACCCCGCTGGGCCCCGCCCGGCGCAAGATCCACTACGAGCCGGTCGGCGTGGTCGGCGCCATCACGCCGTGGAACGTGCCGTTCTACCTCAACGTCGCCGAGACCGTGCCCGCTCTGATGGCCGGAAACACCGTCGTCCTCAAGCCGGCGCAGCTGACGCCCTGGTCGGGCAGCGAGTACGGCCGCATCGTCGCCGAGGAGACCGACATCCCGGCCGGGGTGTTCAACGTGGTGGTGTCCAACGCCAACGAGGTCGGTGCGGCGCTGTCCGCCGATCCGCGCGTCGACATGATCACCTTCACCGGCTCGACGGCCACTGGCCGGGCGATCCTGGCCGCGGGTGCAGCGACTGTGAAGAAGACGCTGTTGGAACTCGGCGGCAAATCGGCCCACATCGTGCTCGATGACGCCGATTTCAACTCCGCGCTGTCGATGGCGGCCATGATGGCGTGCGTGATGAGCGGCCAGTCCTGCATCCTGCCGAGCCGGATCCTGTTGCCGCGCAGCCGCTATGACGAGGGCATCGACATCCTCAAGACGATGATGGAGAGCTTCCCCGTCGGGGATCCGTGGACGCCGGGCAACATGCAGGGGCCGCAGATCAGCGAGACCCAACGCCAGAAGGTGCTCGGCCTGATCAAGAGCGGTATCGACTCGGGGGCGCGACTGGTCACCGGCGGCGGCATTCCAGAGAACCTGCCGAAGGGCTACTACACGCAGCCGACACTGCTCGCCGACGTGGACCCGAATTCACAGGTGGCGCAGGAAGAGATCTTCGGACCGGTGCTGACGGTCACGCCGTACGACACCGACGACGAGGCGGTCGCGATCGCCAACAACACGATCTACGGTCTCTCCGGCGAGGTCAGCGGCGCCGACGTGGACCGCGCGTTCGCGGTGGCGTGCCGCATGCGCACCGGCAACGTGACGATCAACGGCAAGAGCCACTTCGGCATCAACAGCCCGTTCGGCGGCACCAAGCAGAGCGGGCTGGGCTACCGCAACGGCGAAGAGGGCTACAAGGAGTACCTCGAGGCCAAGACGATCGGCATGCCCGACCAATGAACGATCGGCGGGTCCGCGACGAACTCGAGATCGCCGCGCTGCTGCATCGCTACGCCCGGGCGGTCGACACCAAGGACTGGGAGCTGTACCGGTCGGTGTTCACCGACGACGCGCACATCGACTACTCGTCGGCCGGTGCCGTCGTCGGGAGCCGCGACGAGGTGGTGGACTGGTTCGCCGCGAATTTCGGTGTGATCCCGTGGAGCATGCACCACATCACGAACGTCGAGGCCGACATCGACGGTGACAGCGCGCGGGTGCGGGCGATGTTCTACAACCCGATGCAGTTGCCGGGCATGACCGATCCGAGCTTCTGCGGCGGCTACTACCACCACGAACTCGTGCGCACCGCCGACGGGTGGCGCAGCCGCCGCCTGCTCGAGGAGAACGTCTGGTTCACCAACAAGCCGGGCGGCTAGAACTCGTTGAGTCTGCGGCCAGGGCGCACTTCCGGCGTGGAATCGCACCCTACGCGCAGAGTCAACGCGGCCAACTAGCCCTGCGCGGCCAATTGTCCGCAGGCAGCGGCGATTTCGCGGCCACGCGTGTCGCGCACGGTGCACGACACGCCACGCTCGCGCACCCGTCGAACGAACTCGCGCTCGGCCAGTTTGGGGCTGGCGTCCCATTCGCTGCCAGGTGTCGGGTTCAGCGGGATGACGTTGACGTGCGCCAGCGGGCCCAGCGCGCCGTGCAGCTTCTTGCCCAAAAGGTCTGCGCGCCAAGGCTGGTCGTTGACATCGCGGATCAACGCGTACTCGATCGACACCCGACGGCCGGTCAGGTCCGCGTAGTAGCGCGCCGCGTCGAGCGCCTCGGACACCTTCCACCGGTTGTTCACCGGGACCAGCGTGTCGCGCAGTTCGTCGTCGGGGGCGTGCAGTGACAGCGCCAGCGTGACGCCGAGTCGTTCGTCGGCGAGTTTGCGGATCGCCGGCGCCAGCCCGACCGTCGACACGGTGACCGAGCGGGCCGAGATGCCGAAGCCGTTTGGAGCGGGAGCGGTGATGCGTCGCACCGCGGCGAGCACGCGGTTGTAATTGGCGAGCGGCTCCCCCATGCCCATGAACACGATGTTGGACAGCCTGCCGCCACGGGCCGCGGGCGCGATCCC
The DNA here is from genome assembly GCF_001666865.1 of Mycobacterium sp. E136. Lineage (NCBI taxonomy): Bacteria > Bacillati > Actinomycetota > Actinomycetes > Mycobacteriales > Mycobacteriaceae > Mycobacterium > Mycobacterium sp. E136. The sequence goes on along the minus strand of NZ_LZJE01000319.1, from coordinate 14,294 downwards.
GTCACCGTCACGGTCACGCAGTTCCACCGCGGCGGCGCGTACCTGCTCGAGGATCTCAGCCGTCGACAGGTTGCGCTTGAGCCCGCCCTGACCCGTCGCGCAGAACGGACAAGCCATTCCGCACCCGGCCTGCGACGAGATGCAAACGGTGTTGCGTTGGGGGTAGCGCATCAGCACCGACTCGAATGTGGTGCCGTCGACCGCACGCCACAGCATCTTGCGCGTCTCGCCCGCATCGGTCTCGATCTCGCGCACCGCGTCGAGAAGCGTCGGGAACAGTGCGTCGGCGACCTGATCGCGCACACCCGCGGGCAGATCGGTCATCTGGCGCGGATCGGCGATCAACCGTCCGTAGTACTGGTTGGCCAGCTGTTTCGCGCGAAATGTCGGTAGACCGAGGTCCTTCACCGCCGCGGCACGATCCGATTCGTCGAGGTCGGCGAAATGCCGCGGCGGCATGGCGCGGCGCGGCGCGTCGAAGACGAGCGGCAGAGAAGTGGGCATGTGCGCACCAGTATCCCACTTCCAGCGACCCAGAAATTAATTCGCCAACGGTGGCGTTGGTCGCCACCATGGGATCCGTGCCTCGCCCCACCATGCCGCTGTGCGCCGCGGCGCCGCTGACGTTCTTCTATGCGTTGGGCTATCCCGTTGGTGCGCTTGCTGTTTCGGTGATGTCTCCGATGGTGGTGCTGGTGTTCAGGTTCGGTCTGGCCGCCGCCATTCTGTCTGGATGGGCAGCGGCCGCCCGCGTGACGTGGCCCACAGGACGCGCGCTGGTGCATGTGCTCATCAGCGGATTGCTCGCTCAGGGCGTGCTGTTCTCGTGCCTGTACCTGGCGCTGCTGCACGGCGCGCCGGCGGTGCTGGGTGCCGTAATCATCTCGATGAATCCCGTGGTCACCGCGGTGTTGGCGGCGATGTTCCTCGGCGAGGGCATGACGCTGGCGCGGGTCGGCGCGTTGGCGCTGGGCGTCGCGGCGGTGCTGGCGGCCTGCGCGGGACGGTTGATTGCGGTCGGTGGCGTCGACACGGCAGTGCTGTTGATCCTCGTGTCCCTGTTCGCGGTGGCCGCGGGCGGCGTCTACCAGCAGAAGTTCTGCTCCGGGGTCGATTTCCGGGCGACGGCGGCGCTGCAGAACGCCGCGTGCGTGTTGCCCGTCGTCGTGCTGGCCGCCGTCACCCCGTGGTCGGTGACCGACCCGTGGAAAGCCGCGGCGACGGTCGCGGCGGTGGTGCTCCTGAACGCCGTGCTGTCGATGACGCTGTACGTGCGCGGAATCAACGAATACGGCGCCGCGACCGTCGCGATGTTGTTCACGGTCATACCCGCGGTGGCCGGGCTGTTGTCGTGGCTGATGCTCGGCCAGCGGCCCGACGTCGGCGTCGCGGTCGGCCTCGCGGTCGGCGCCGCGGCCTGCTGGCTCAACGCCACCGATGCGCGCCGGCGCCGCCAGCGTTCCGTCGCCTCGCCGACGGTCAGCGTTCGACACAGCGACCCCGCGACGTCGACTCCCGCCGGCTGAACCTCAGATGAGGGCGTGCCGGTGCTCCTCCTGTGGTTCACCGGCGACCGTGGCGAACACGTCGAGCGCCGTGGCCAACGCATCGCGTTGGGTCGGCGACATCTCTCGGAGGATCCGGCGGATCGCGATGCGGCGGTGATGAACGACGCGATCGATCAGCGCCTGCCCATCCGGGGTGAGCGTCAACGCGATGTTGCGCCGGTCGGCGGGGTCGTCCCGGCGGTCGACCATGCCGATCTTGAGCAGCCGATCGCAGATCCGGCTGGCGTTTGACGCGCTCACCTGCAGGCCCGCCGCCACCGCCGCGAGATTGACGGCCCCGCGGGTCGCAATCATCATCATCACCCGCAGCTGAGGCACGGTCACCAGGTCATCGACGGTCGAGATCGATGCTGCCGTGATGCCAACGAGAGCCCGTGACGCCCTCATCACCGACTCCACCTGCTCGTTCGTCACACCAGTGCCGCGACCGGCCATCTTTCCTCATTCCATGTTCGGGAATATTTATCGAACCGCAATTATTCTTGGTTTGCAATTACTGTGCACCGGCAAGTCTTGATTTCATGCAGGCATTGACGGTACGGCCGGGCAAGGCGGACACGCTCGCCGTAGACGACGTCGACGAACCCAGTCCCGGCCCGGACGAACTACTGGTAGACGGCCTGGCCATCGGTGTGTGCGGGACCGACAAAGAGATCGCGGGCGGACAGTACGGCTGGGCGCCCCCCGGCCGGGACACGTTGGTGATCGGACACGAATCCCTGGGCCGGGTGGCGACCGCGCCGCCCGGCGCATCGTTCTCACCCGGCGACCTGGTGGTCGGCGTGGTGCGCAGGCCCGACCCAGTGCCGTGCCGGGCCTGCGCCCACGGCGAGTTCGACATGTGCCGCAACGGTCGCTACACCGAACGCGGGATCAAGGAGATGGACGGCTACGGCAGCCAAAGATGGTGCGTGAAAACCGATTACGCGATGCGCATCGACGACCACCTGCGCGACGTCGGGATGCTGATGGAGCCCACCACGGTGGTGACCAAGGCATGGGAGCAGGTTCGGCGGGTGGGCCAGCGGGCCTACTTCGAACCCGAACGGGCGCTGATAACCGGCGCGGGCCCGATCGGGCTACTGGCGGCCCTGCTGTCCGTGCAGTCCGGACTCGACACCCACATCCTCGACCGCGTCACCGACGGACCCAAACCCGCAATCGCCGAGGCGCTCGGTGCCACCTACCACCACGATGACATCGACGACGTCGCATCCCGGCTGCAGCCCGACGTCGTGATCGAGGCGACCGGTGCCGGACCGGTCGTCTTCGGAGCCATCGCGAACACCTCGGCGTACGGCGTCGTCTGCCTGACTGGAGTCTCCCCGGCCGGGCGACGCCTCAAGATCGACGCGGGCGCCATCAACCGCGAGTTGGTGCTGGAGAACGACGCGGTCGTCGGATCGGTGAACGCTAACCTGCGCCATTACCGGCAGGCCGCAGACGCATTGGCCAAGGCCGACAAAAACTGGCTGGCAAGCCTCATCACCCGGCGGGTGCCGCTGCACCGCGCCGCTGACGCCTTCACGGCCCAACCCGACGACGTGAAGGTGGTCATCACCCTCGACGACGCGAGCTGACATGGCCGAGATCGAGGACTACGCGCTGATCGGGGATCTGCAGACCGCAGCCCTCGTGGATCGCAGCGGAGCCATCGACTGGTTGTGCCTCCCGCACTTCGACTCACCGGCCTGCTTCGCGGCTCTGCTCGGTGGGGCCGAGGCAGGCACCTGGCTGATGGCGCCGGCGGGCAGCGGGCCTGCCACGCGACGGCACTACCGCGACGACGCATTGATCCTTGAAACAGAATGGGACACCGCGGACGGAAGCGTTCGTCTGATCGATTTCATGCCACCGCGCGGCGTGGCCGCCGACGTCGTCCGCATCGTCGAGGGCGTGCGCGGCACCGTTCCGATGGCGATGACCCTGTGCCTGCGCTTCGACTACGGCCACGTGGTGCCCTGGGTACGACGCCGCGACGGAGGCCTGTCGGCGATTGCGGGGCCGGATGCGGTGTGGCTGCGCACACCCGTCCCCACGCATGGGCGGGACCTGACGACGGTCGCGGAGTTCACCGTCACCGAGGGGCAGCGCATACCGTTCGTGCTCACTCACCAGCTCTCTCATCTGTCGGCACCGCAACCGGTCGACGCCGAGCAGGCGCTGGCAGAGACCGAACGCTGGTGGAGCGCGTGGATGGCGCAATGCAGCTACACCGGATCTTGGCAACCTGAGGTGCGCCGGGCGTTGATGCTGCTCAAGGCCCTGACTTTCGCTCCCACCGGCGGCATCCTCGCCGCGGCCACCACGTCATTGCCCGAACAACTCGGCGGGCCGCGCAATTGGGATTACCGCTACTGCTGGCTGCGCGACGCCACCTTCACCCTGCAGGCGCTGCTCGGCACGGGTTTCGTCGACGAGGCGCGCGCGTGGCGCGAATGGCTGGTGCGCGCGGTGGCCGGCGACCCCGCCGATCTGCAGATCATGTACGGCGCCGACGGACGGCGACGGCTACCCGAGTTCGAACTCCTCTGGCTGGCCGGTTACGAGAACTCGAGCCCGGTGCGGGTGGGCAACGCCGCCGCGGCCCAGCTCCAACTCGACGTGTGGGGCGAGGTGCTCGACGGGTTGCACCTGGCCAGGGACAGCGGGCTGCCGACCGACGACACCGCCTGGGACGTCCAGCGCGCACTTCTGGATTTTCTCGAAGGCAATTGGCAGCGGTGCGACTACAGCCTCTGGGAGATCCGTGGGCCTGCACGTCATTTCGTGCATTCGAAGGTGATGGCGTGGGCCGGTGTCGATCGTGCGGTACGCACCGTGGAGAACCATCAGCTCGAGGGCCCGCTGTCACGGTGGCGAGCCCTGCGCGACGAGATCCATGCCGACGTCTGCGACCACGGCTACAACGCGCAGCGCGGTTGCTTCACTCAGTCATACGGCTCCGACCACCTGGACGCAGCGCTCTTGCTGCTGCCGCGTGTCGGCTTCCTCCCCTACGACGATCCGCGCATCGTCGGCACGGTCGAAGCGGTGCAGAAGGAACTCTGCTGTGACGGGCTGCTTTTGCGCTACCTTCCGGAACGAAGCGACGACGGCCTCCCGGGCAGTGAAGGCGCCTTCCTGGCGTGCAGCTTCTGGCTCGTCGACGCGCTCTGCGGCATCGGCCGCCCCGACGAAGCCACCGCGCTCTTCGAGCGGCTTCTGAAACTCCGCAACGACGTCGGACTGCTCAGCGAGGAGTACGACCCGAAATCCGGTCGCCAGCTCGGCAATACACCACAGGCCTTCAGCCTTGTCGGGCTGATCAACAGCGCCCGGCAACTCAGCGGGCACCACACCACGACGTCCGCACACCACCGGCAACAGCATCCCCACTCGACGGCACGACAGTGAAGGGAGACGACGATGCCCCCACCCCACGCACCTTCACACCGCAACTACCGACGATGACCGCTCCGCGGACGCAGTTGGTCGAGGTCAGCCTGAACTGGTCGCGGTATCGCAGCGGCCGGTGGCTGATCGTCGCCGAGGGGTTGGCGTGCACCGCCGTCGGAGGCGCCGCTGCCATAGGACACCTCGCCCACGAATCTCGTTCGGAGACCGGGATATCCGTATTCGGGCTGCACATCTCCCCCGTCGAGAGCCTCGTCCTGGCGGTGTTCGGTGTGCTGGCCGTGGTGGCGGCGTTACGACGGGGCACGGCGGTGGCTCTGAGCGCGATCGGTGTCGTCGGCGGCATGACGATGGTGATCGTCACCTCCGTGGCGGCCGTACACCACGCCGACGGACCGATGGGCTTCGAGTTCGGCGACATCCTGCTCTCCGGTCTGCTCGGCGCCTACAACCTGGCAGTGCTCATGTGGCTCTGTTCGGACGCCGTGGAGGGAAAGGTGTGGCGATACCGACGCAGACCCGCGGCGACCGGGTCGAGGGGTCGCCGACGGAGACTCAATTAATTCCCAGGAAGCAATCGTTGCTGCACAGCAAATAAAAGCGTAGGACGGAGATAACGCCCCGTCCACGGATCCAACCGAGAAGGAGCAGCCATGACCGACCAAACCGTTGCCGACTACCTGCTCGAACGGTTACGCGCCTGGGGTGTGCGCCACGTGTTCGCATATCCGGGGGACGGGATCAACGCGACCCTGGCCGCCTGGGCCCGCGCCGGCGACGAGCCCCAATTCGTGCAGTCCCGCCACGAGGAGATGAGCGCCTTCGAAGCGGTCGGATACGCCAAGTTCGGCGGCGCGAAATTCGGCGTCTGCATGGCGACGTCAGGCCCCGGGGCGGTACACCTGCTCAACGGCCTCTATGACGCCAAGCTCGACCACGTGCCGGTGGTCGCCATCGTCGGGCAGACCAATCGCAGCGCGATGGGCGGTTCCTACCAACAGGAGATCGACCTACTGAGCCTCTACAAGGACGTCGCCTCTGACTACGTGCAGATGGTGACCGTGCCCGAGCAGCTTCCCAACGTCCTGGACCGGGCGATCCGGACCGCGGTCGCGAGGCGTTGCCCCACGGCCCTGATCATCCCGGCCGATGTGCAGGAACTCCCCTACAGCCCACCGCAACACGCCTTCAAGATGGTGCCGTCGAGTCTGGGTGTCGACTGGCCGGCGGTCACCCCCGACGACGCGGCGATCGCGCGGGCCGCCGAAATCCTCAATGCCGGAACGAAGGTCGCGATGCTGGTCGGCAACGGCGCCCGCGGCGCGCAGGCCGAACTGGCCGAGACCGCTGAACTGCTCGGCGCCGGAGCCGCCAAGGCCCTGCTCGGCAAGGATGTGCTGCCCGACGAACTGCCGTGGGTGACCGGGGCCATCGGCCTGCTGGGTACTCGGCCCAGCTACGAGCTGATGCGTGACTGCGACACGTTGCTCACGATCGGATCGAGCTTCCCCTACACCCAGTTCCTTCCCGACTTCGGACAGACCCGCAGCGTGCAGATCGACATCGATCCGACGATGATCGGAATGCGCTATCCCTACGACGTGAACCTGGTGGCCGACGCGAAATCCGCTCTGCGGAGCCTCATTCCGCGTCTACAGCACAAATCCGACAGGTCGTGGCGGTCCACGATCGAAACGAACGTCAGCCGTTGGTGGGAGACCATGGCCAAGGAAGCGGCCGTCAATACCGACGGCGTGAACCCGCTGCGCCTGTTCTCCGAACTCTCCGCACAGCTCCCCGGCAACGCGATCGTCACCGCCGATTCCGGATCCGCCGCCAACTGGTATGCGCGGCAACTGCGCTTCGGGCCCGGCGTGCGCGGTTCGTTGTCTGGAACGCTGGCGACCATGGGTCCGGGTGTCCCCTACGCCATCGGCGCCAAGTTCGCCCACCCCGACCGGCCGGTCATCGCGCTCGTCGGCGACGGCGCCATGCAGATGAACGGCCTGGCAGAGCTCATCACGATCAAGCACTACCACCAGCAGTGGGGGGACCGGCGCCTGATCGTGGCGGTGCTGCACAACAACGACCTCAACCAGGTGACCTGGGAGATGCGTGCGATGAACGGTTCGCCGAAATTCGCGGCGTCACAGACGCTTCCGGATGTCGACTACGCCGCCTTCGCCGCCGGCCTCGGTCTCGAAGCGCACACCGTCCGCGACCCCGACGGGCTCGCCGACGCCTGGCGTTCGGCGCTCTCGGCCGACCGGCCGACGGTGCTCGACGTGCACACCGACCCCAACATGCCGCCCATCCCGCCGCACGCCACGTTCGAACAAGCCAAGGCCACCGCCACCGCGGTGCTCAAGGGTGACGAGGACAGTCGCGGCTTCATCAAGCAGGGCCTCAAGACCAAGGTGCAAGAGTTCATGCCGCACGCACGCTCATGATCACCGACGACGCCGTTCGTACCGTGATTCCCGCTGCGACCGTCGATGCCCTGCATGTTGCGGCGTACCACATCCCCACCGACACGCCGGAGGCCGACGGGACCCTGGCCTGGGACCACACCACGCTGGTGGTGGTCACCGCCGACTGCGGCGACATCACCGGTACGGGCTGGACGTACGGACATCCGGCCTGCACCGACGTCATCACGCGTAGCCTCGCCAGTCATGTTCTGGGCCGGGATGCGCTCGACGTCGCGGCCGCGTTCGACGCCATGGCCAAGGCTGTGCGCAACATCGGACGCAGCGGCGTTGCGGGACAGGCACTTTCCGCGGTCGACGTGGCGCTGTGGGACCTCAAGGCCCGAGTCCTTGGCATCCCGCTGCACCGACTACTCGGCGCAGTCCGCGACAGCGTTCCCGTCTACGGGAGTGGCGGGTTCACCACGTATGGCCCCCACCAGATGCGGGACCAACTGCTCGGCTGGGTGCGTGATCACGGCATCACCCGCGTGAAGATCAAGATCGGCCAGTCGTGGGGCACCCGCACGAGGCGCGACGTATCGCGGATGCGTCAGGCCCGGGCCGCGATCGGCGATGAGATCGCACTGATGGTCGACGCCAACGGCGGCTATACCGCCAAACATGCCGTGCGGTTGATGTCCGAGGTCGCCGACCTCGAGATCACCTGGCTGGAAGAGCCCGTCTCATCCGATGACGTCTCAGGCCTGCGTGCCGTGCGTGAAGCGGTCGACGCCGATGTCACCGCGGGCGAATACGGCCATCGGCTGGCCGATTTCGTGCCGTTGTGTTCCGCAGTCGACTGCCTGCAGATCGACGCGTCGCGGTGCGGCGGGATCACCGAATGGCAGCGGGTGGCCGCACTCGCCGCCGCACACCACCTCGACGTGTCGGCGCACTGCGCGCCGTGGCTGCACGCCGCGGTCGGCGCGGCAACACCCAATCTGCGACACCTCGAGTGGTTTCACGATCACGCCCGTATCGAGACCCGCTACTTCGACGGCGCCACGTCGCCGATCGACGGGGCGATCCGCCCCGACCCGGCCAGCCCGGGACACGGCCTGACCGTACGCAGTCCGGACCTCGAGCCCTACCGCGTCAGCTGAAAGCGATACCGCCACATGAGCCCTTCCTCACTGCTCTATTCCACGCTCGCCGCCGAGTTGGACCGCCGCATCGCCGGTGAGGTCCGATTCGACCCCGGCTCGCGGGCGGCTTACTCCACCGACGCCTCGAACTACCGTCAGGTCCCTATCGGCGTCGTCGTGCCGCATACGCCTGACGATGCGGTCGAGGCCATCGCGGTGTGCCGCGACAACGACATTCCCGTCCTGTCGCGAGGTGGCGGCACCAGCTTGGCGGGTCAGTGCTGCAATGCCGCCGTCGTGCTCGACTGGAGCAAGTACTGCACCCGTATCCGCGCCATCGATGTCGACAGGGGCACGGCGGTGGTCGAACCCGGCATCAAGCTCGACGTTCTCAATGACAACCTCGCCGACACCGGATGGATGGTGGGCCCGAAACCGTCCACACATGTCAGTTGCACCATCGGCGGGATGATCGGCAACAACTCGTGCGGCTCGACCGCGCAGGCGTACGGAAAGATGGTCGACTCGGTTCGCGCCCTTCAGATTTTGACCTACGACGGCGTCCAACGTTGGGTCGGTCCGACCGACGACCGCGACATCGACCGGATCATCGCCTCGGGAGGACGGCTCGCCGAGATCTACGGTGGGCTGCGGTCGGTCGTCACCGAGTTCGGGGATGACATTCGCAGCCGCTACCCCCACATTCCACGGCGGGTGTCGGGATACAACCTGGACAGCCTGTTGCCCGACAACGGCTTTGACCTGGCGAAGGCATTGGTCGGAAGCGAGAGCACGCTCGTCACCGTGCTGTGCGCCGAGATCGACCTGGTTCGCCGCCCCGCCGCGAGCGCGCTGGCAATACTCGGCTTCGACGACATCGCCACCGCCGCCGACGCCGTGCCGGCCGTGCTCGAGCACGAACCCGCGGCGCTGGAAGGCCTCGATCAACGGCTGGTCGAACTCGAGCATTCACGGCGGTTGGCCGAACAGGCCCTCAATCAGCTTCCCCGCGGCGGCGGTTGGCTGATGGTGCAAGTGGACGGAGAAGATCAGGATCAGGCCGACCACCGCGCCAAGGCGATGATCGAGGCCGTGCAGGCCGCGGCCGACTGCGACGCCAGGATCGTCAGCGATCCGGTACACAAGAAGCAGGTGTGGGCGGCCCGGGAAGCCGGACTGGGCGCGACGGCCTATCCCCCGGTCGGACCCGAGACGCATGAGGGTTGGGAGGATGCGGCGGTCCCGCCGCACAGGCTGGGTGATTACCTGCGCGACTTTCAGGCCCTGCTCGACCGCTACGGCTACGGAACATCCTCGCTCTACGGACATTTCGGCCAGGGTTGCGTGCACACCCGGATCCCGTTCGATCTGCGCACCGCCGACGGCATCGCCGCCTACAGACGGTTCGCCCACGACGCCGCGCACCTCGTCGTCGACTACGGCGGGTCGCTGTCCGGGGAACACGGAGACGGCCAGTCGCGCGGCGAACTGTTACCGATCATGTTCGGCCAACGCGTCGTTCGCGCGTTCGAGAAGACCAAGGCGCTCTTCGACCCCGACAACCGGATGAACCCGGGGAAGGTCGTCAAACCGTATCGGCTCGACGACAACCTGCGATTCGGCACCGGGTATCTCCCGATCGAGCCGGCGACGGCATTCGCGTACCCCGATGACGGGCACCGCTTCTCGCACGCCGCCGCACGGTGCGTCGGTGTCGGGAAGTGCCGGGGTGACGAGTCCGGCGTGATGTGTCCGAGCTATCGCGCCACCGGAGAGGAACACCATTCGACCCGTGGGCGGGCGCGGTTGCTGTTCGAGATGCTGCAGCGAGACGTCATCCCCGACGGCTGGGCGTCCACCGAGATCCGCGACGCCCTCGATCTGTGCCTGGCGTGCAAGGGGTGTCTGAGCGACTGCCCGGTCAACGTCGACATGGCAACCTACAAGGCGGAGTTCCTTTTTCACCACTATCACCGTCGACTGCGTCCGATGGCCCACTACACCATGGGATGGATACCGCTGTGGGCTCGCATGGCCGCGGTCGCACCTCGAGCCGTCAACGCCGTGACCCACATGCCGCGCCTGGACGAGGCCGTCAAGGCCGTCGGCGGGATCGATTCGCATCGCGACCTCCCGCGGTTCGCGGCGCAACGATTCACCCGCTGGTGGCGTGATCAGCCGTTGCGAACAGACGGACGCGAGGCGGTCGTCCTGTTCGCCGACACCTTCACCAACAACTTCGATCCGGGCATCGGTCGCGACGCCGTCGAGGTCCTCCAATCGGCCGGCTTCACCGTCACCGTTCCCGGTCGATCACTCTGCTGTGGGCTCACATGGATCTCGACCGGCCAACTCGGTGTCGCGAAGAAGGTTCTGACACGAACGCTGCGCGCCCTGCGGCCAGCGCTGCGCACCGGCACTCCGGTCGTCGTGCTCGAACCCAGTTGCGCGGCGGTGTTCCGCTCCGATGCGACAAACCTGTTGAACGGCAACGAGGATGCGCATCGACTCGCCGAACAGACCTACACGATCGGTGAACTTCTGCACCGCAAGGCAGGCGACTGGGACCCTCCGCGCGTCGGAGGCCGCGCGGTCGTGCAGCCGCACTGTCACCAGCACGCCGTACTGCACTACGCCGACGAGAAAGCGATTCTCGAGGATGCCGGTGTCGACGCCCAGGTGCTCGACGCCGGATGCTGCGGCCTTGCCGGGAATTTCGGCTTTCAGCGCGGACATCATGACGTATCGGTGGCGTGCGCCGAGGACAAACTGTTACCCGCATTACGCGAAGCGGACCCCGAGACGATGGTGCTCGCCGACGGATTCAGCTGCCGAACGCAGATCCGCGACCTGATGGAGAACCGCACCCCGCGTCACACCGCTTCCGTCCTCGCCGAGGCCCTACGAGATCGAAAGGAGAAACAATGACCCTCACCTTGTCCGACGACGATCGGGCCACCCGACCGACGGCCGCTGCGCCGGTCACTGAGGCCGAACGCCTGCGGGTGCAAATCGCTCAGCTGCAGGACAAGCTCACCGGCCTGCCCGTGATCGAACAGGCCAAAGGGATGCTGATGCAGACGTTCGGCCTCAGTGGCGAGCAGGCGTTCGACCTCCTTCGCGTGCTCTCTCAGGTGAGCAACGTCCGGGTCCGTCAGGTTGCGGGGTGCGTCGTCGAGATCTGGACCCGGTGTGGGCCGCGGCCCGACTTCGACGCCGCGACCGAATTCCTGGTGACGGTGCGGGAGCGGCTGCGCGCGACCGCCGGGCCTGCGGGCGGGAAGTGAACCCGCCTCAGCGCGCGGTCGCCTCGCCGATGGCGGACATCATGCGGGCCAACTCCCCGGCGACGTCGGGTCCGGCCGGCTGATACACCAGTTCGGTGACGCCGCCAGCGGCATACTCGCTCACCCGCGCACGCAATTGCTCCGGGGTTCCGCTGAAGGTGAACTGCGGCAGGAGATCTGCGGCCAGCCCGACCGCTTCCTCGTCGACCTTCGTCAACCGCACCAGGTGGCCCTCGTGTGTGACGAGATGTCGTTCGGCGGGTGGGATCGCCTCGATCGCCGACACCCATTCGCGCCCGCCCGGGAATTCGGCCAGCGCCTCGGCGCCCATCCGTTCGTACATCGCGTGGAACACCACCGCGAGACCGTGTCCGGCCCGGTTCAACACGTTCGGGCTGGCGAGGTCTTCACCGTCGTCGAGGACGGTGCCGAACTGCAGCAGGGCGTAGGGCCGGCCCGCGGCGGCCGGGTTGTGCACCCCGGCGGCGAAGACGCCGTCACCGACGCGTTCGGCGACGGCTGTGCCCTTCGGGCCGTCGGCGCCGATCAGGACTTCGAAGTCCACCGGCCGGTCGGCGACGAATCCGTCGGTGTGCAGCATCCGGATCGCTGCGCCGTCCCATTGGACGGTCTCCCCGCGCAGCAGGCCCAGCAGCGCCGTGACGTACTCCTCGACGTACGCCCAGCGCAGGGGTTTCTTCCCGAGGGTGTAGCGGCCGGTGAAGCCGGAGCCGACCGCGACCGCGACGCGCCCGGGCGCGAGGGCCGCCAGGTTGGCGAGCGCCGCGGCGTTGGTCATCGGGTGACGCAGGCTCGGCACGAGCACACCCGGGCCGAGCCCGATCCTCGAGGTGCGCTGCGCCGCCAGTGCCAGCGCGACCCAGACATCGGAGGTGATGGCCGGCGAGTCGTAGAGCCATGCCCGGTGATAACCGAGACGTTCGGCTTCGACGACGAGGTCGGGTGAATCGAGGTTGGTGACGAGCGCGCACGACAGCTTCACGCTCGGCACGCTATCGCGCTGAGCAGGCCGAAAGGGTCAAGATGACGGTGACGGCTGCGGCTGCCACGCCGTGACGCGCGGCAGCCATCGCGGCACGTTGCGCCGGTAGGTCAGGTACTCCTCACCGAAGCGCTCGGCCAGATGCGGCTCCTCCCACAGCTGGATGGCGGTCGTGAGCATCACGAAAAAGGTTGCGGCCCAGAGCAATAACCATCCCGACGCCGCGATCGCCGCCTCCCCGAGCATGATTGCGACGACCCCGCTGATCATCGGGTTGCGGACGTGCCGATACGGCCCGTGCACGACCAGGTTGATCGGCTGACCCATCACGTCGTTGATGCCGAGCGTGCCCTTGCCCAACCGGTCGAACAGATACACGGTCCACAGCAGCATCCCCACGCCGCCGGTGACCAGCAGGCACCCGACGATCAGCAGGCCGATGGTCAACGGCGAGTCGTAGTCCGGCAGTCGAATGTCGGCCCAACTCACGATCAAGGCCGGGATGAACACCGTCATCGTCACGGGTGCAACGAGAAACGACAGCGCGTGGCGCCACCACAGCCGACGGTTCCGTGTCTCGGTCATCGGATCCTCCTTGTTTCATCAACAGACGTTGAAGAATCGACGCTACGCCGCCGGATCACTTACATCAACACGTGTTGAAGTATTCTGGGCCGGTGACGGAGAAGAAGCGCGCGGGCCGCTGGCGCACCGGCCGGGAGAGCAAACAGCGCATCGTCGACGCGGCGAGGAAGACTTTCATGCGCGACGGTTACGAGCGCGCCACCGTGCGCCGGATCGCCGCCGATGCGGGTGTCGACGTCGCGATGGTGTACTACTTCTTCGGCAACAAGGAGGGGCTCTTCGGCGCCTCCGTGCTCACCGGACCGCAACACCCACTGTTCCAGCTGGATGAGCTCCTCGACGACGGCACCGACGACGTGGGCCGTCGGCTGGTGCGTGGCTTCCTCGAGCGGTGGGACGAAGGTGGCGCGTTCGAACCACTGTTGACGTTGTGGCGGTCGGCGGCGATACAACCCATGGCGCGCAAGGTGTTACACGACGCACTCGCCGGCCCGATGGCCGAGCGGGTCGCCGCAGAGTTCGGCGTCGACGATGCCGAGCTACGGGCGGAACTCGTGGCCAGCCATCTCATGGGGCTGGCCTTCGCGCGCTACCAACTCAAGATCGAGCCGATGGCTTCGACGTCGGTCGACGACCTGGTGACGTTCGTCGGTCCCACCGTCGAGCGCTATCTGACCGCGGATTAAGCCAGCAGGGTCAGGACGATCCAGCCGGCCACCGCCGAGGGAAGCATGGCGTCGATGCGGTCCATGATGCCGCCGTGCCCGGGCAGCAGCGTGCCCATGTCCTTGATTCCGAGGTCGCGTTTGACCTGCGACTCGACCAGGTCGCCGAGCACACCGGTGATCACGAGCATGAGCCCGAGCGGCACGCCGACCCAGGCCGGCTTGTCGAGCAGG
>NZ_LZJE01000318.1:0-86087 GCF_001666865.1 Mycobacterium sp. E136 | reverse complement strand
GACGAACACACCCACCGCAACGCCGGAAATACCGACCATCGCATCGCCGCTTGACATAGGAGCAATGCACGCTCGCGCAAACGGGCGGGAAAGTCGAGTGGAAACTGGATGACCTGCGGCGTGATAGCCTCTACGCGGATGTTTATCTACATCCGTTCAGAATGAGAGAAGTTGAAAAAGTATGGCACAGGGAACTGTGAAGTGGTTCAACAGCGAAAAGGGCTTCGGCTTCATCGCTCCCGACAGCGGCGATAAGGACGTCTTCGTCCACTACTCGGAGATCCAGGGAAATGGATACCGGTCGCTGGAGGAGAACCAACGCGTCGAGTTCAATATCGAACAGGGCGCCAAAGGACCTCAGGCAGTCGGCGTAAGCGCCGTCTAAGCTTGCACGATCGACAGTGGGCTGGTGGGAATCCCCACCAGCCCACATCTCGTTTATCGGGGGAGAATAAATGAAGCGAGAGGTCGCCGCCGAACTCGAGGTCGAGGTCACCGAGCCGACGGAACTGGAGTTCCAGATCGCGGTGGCACCGCATCCGAACGCGGAAGTCTCCGAGAATCTTTCGTTCATTCTCGACGGTGAGCCCGTCGAACCGGTGGAGATCAGCGGTGTGCACGGCAACCGTCTACACACGCTGCCGGTGGACAGCGGGACACTCACCGTGAACTACGCCGCGACGATCGTCGGCCGCACCGAACCCGCGCCGGTCACCGACTACGACCGGCTGGCGTACCTGCGCCCGAGCCGATACGCCGAAGCCGACAAGTTCTACGGCTTCGCCGCAACGGAATTCGGCAGCTATGCCGACTCGACGACCCTGCTCGAGAAGGTGTCCTCCTGGGTCGGCACCCGCTTGAACTACGTCCCCGGCTCCAGCGATCCGATCGACGGCGCGGCCGACACCCTGCTGGCCGGCGAGGGCGTGTGCCGCGACTTCGCGCACCTGGTCGTCGCGCTGCTGCGGGCCGTCGGCGTTCCTGCCCGGCTGGTGTCGGTGTATGCGCCCGGACTGTCGCCGATGGACTTCCACGCCGTCGCCGAGGCCCTCATCGAGGGCTGTTGGCGGGTCGTCGATGCGACGCTGCTGGCACCCCGCCAGTCGCTGGTGCGCATCGCCACCGGTCGCGACGCCGCCGACACCGCATTCCTGACCAACCACCGGGGCGCGATCACGTTGAACACGCTCTCGGTCACCGCGGTGGTCGACGGCGACCTGCCCAACGACTCGATCGACCAGCTGGTGTCGATCGGCTGACCAGCGGCGTCGACACCGCCACCGGGCTGCCTCTACACTGGCCACAACGCCGACGCCCTGCGTCGTCTCCGTTGATTTCGGCCGGTGGTCCGTGATCACGACGGGTTCACCCACGAGCCCGCCCCACCACCCCGAACGCCCACAGGACTTCTCTTGGCCATCACCGACGTCGGTGCGTACACCCATCTGACCGCGGCGGACATCGAAGCCCTCGGCGCCGAGCTCGACGCCATCCGCAGCGATGTCGAAGACTCGCTCGGGCAGCGCGACGCCGCCTACATCCGCCGGACCATCAAGTTTCAACGTGCGCTCGAGGTGTTCGCTCGTGTGCTCATCGGCACCAGCCGGTCCCGCACCGGCTGGCTGGTGGGAACCGCCGCGCTGGCGTACGCCAAGAGCGTCGAGAACATGGAGATCGGCCACAACGTCAGCCACGGCCAGTGGGACTGGATGAACGACCCCGAAATCCATTCCGGCACATGGGAATGGGACATGGTCGCGGTCTCCGCCCAGTGGCGGTACTCGCACAATTACCGCCACCACGTGTTCAGCAACGTCGTCGGCGTCGACGACGACCTCGGCTTCGGCATCATGCGGATCACCCGCGACATCCCGTGGCGACCCGTACACCTGCTGCAACCGCTGCGAAACCTGTTGTTGGCGAGCATCTTCGAATGGGGGATCGCGCTGCACGGCGTTCACTCCGAGCGTGACCGCGCGGAGGGTGACACCGAGCAGGTGACCCGCGAGAGAAAGATATTGGGGCGCAAGATCGCGCGCCAGGCCGTCAAGGACTACGCGCTGTTCCCGGCGCTGAGCGGACGGCGATGGCGCCGCGCACTGGGCGCCAACGTGGTCGCCAACCTCCTGCGCAACCTGTGGGCGTATGTCGTAATCTTTTGCGGTCATTTTCCCGACGGCGCCGAGAAGTTCACCGCCGACGTGATCAACGAGGAGAGCCGCGCGGAGTGGTATCTACGCCAGATGCTGGGCGCCGCCAACTTCAAGGCCGGCCGGCTGCTGGCGTTCTCGAGCGGCAACCTGTGCTACCAGATCGAACACCACCTGTTTCCCGATCTGCCGAGCAATCGCCTGGCGCAGGTCGCGGTACGGGTCCGGGGCGTCTGCGAGAAGTACGGCCTGCCCTACACGTCCGGATCGCTTGTGCGCCAGTATCTTCTGACGCTGCGCACCATTCACAAGCTGGCGCTACCGGACGAGTTCCTGACGGCCACCAGCGACGACGCACCGGAGACGGCGTCGGAACGCAAGCACGAAATCCGGCGGGCGTCCTAGGCTTCAGTCGCGGCGCAAAACCCGCTGCAACAAACCCGGGCGCGCTGCGGGTGCCCGGCGCGGCGAGTACGGCCACGGGTTGTTGCGTTCGGGCACCGACTCAGCACGCGCCTGTTTGAGCTGTGTGCGTAGGTGCTGTCGCAGGTCGTGCAATTCCGGGTCGGTCCACCGGTTGCGGGCCTCGGCCGGGTCGTCGGTCAGGTCGTACAGCTCCCACTGGTCGTCGAGCGGTGACGTCCGGTAGGCCTCGCCGCCGATGCCGTTGGCCGCGAGATGACGGACCCCGGGCTCGGTCCACGTCGCGGGATCGTCGAACGTGCGGACCAGCTTCCACAGATGGCCCTGACCGCCGGCTTCGTCGACGCGAACCACGAGGCCCTCGAAGTTCGACGCGACGTGCGCCGGTATCCGAATGCGCAGCGGTGCAGGCGGATTCGTTCCTAGCTTGATCTTGCGCGCCAGACCCGACGCGCCGGTGTCACCCTCGAGCACGTTGTCGCGGGTCATCAGGTACACCGCCCGCGAATCGTCGGCCTGCGCGCCGTCCACGACGGGCATCAGGTTGCGGCCCGGCAGGTCGTGCACCTCGGAGAAGGATTCGGCCAGCTTCGCCGCAGCGGCCTCGACGTCGACACCCGCGGCGCCCAGCAGCGTCGGCACGATGTCCACGTGCGACGTCGGCGCCGTCACCGTCCGCGGTTCGGTCGCGTGCTCGCCGATCCGGGCCACCACGAACGGCACCCGCGTCGCCTCGTCGTACAGGTTGAACCACTTCTGATGCAGCCCGCCGTGCGCGCCGAGCAGGTCGCCGTGGTCCGACGTGCGGACCAGCACCGCGTTCTCCGAACCGCCCTCGGTGACCGCGCGCCGCACACGGTCGATCGGGTTGTCGACCTCGGCGTGCAGCCGGTAGTACAGGTCCCGGTAGCGCTGCGCCTGCCGCGTGTAGGTGCGGTCGATCGCCGGCGCCGGACCGTAGCCCGAGTAGTAGGCCTCGCGGAACGCGATCTGCGCGGCGGGTTTGGTGGACAGGTCCTCGTCGGCGGTCGGCGCCTGCGGCACCGACGGCGGGTCGAGCGGCGACGGGTGCACCGGGCTGCGTCGCTGCCACGCGGGGAACAGCACGATGTCGTGCGGGTTGACGAAGCTGGCCACCAGCAGGAACGGCCGCATCGCGTCGACGTCGCCCGCGCGGCGCCGGTCGTAGCGGTCCCGCAGCCAGGCCACGACCCGGTCGGCGATCAGCGGGTCGCGCCGGATCCCCGCGTTCGCCAGCGGTGCGCCGTGCGGCTCCGGACCGACCCAACCCGAAAAACCGTAGGGTGCAAGTGGATCGGCGTCGAGATAGCGCTGCACCGCCTTCGGGTCGACGACGCCCACGTCGTCGTTGGTGGCCAGCGGCTCACCGGTGGCGGGGTCGGTCAGGTCGGCATGCGAGATGTGCCACTTGCCGTCGTAATGGGTGTCGTAACCGGCCGCGCGAAACCAGTTGCCCAGCGTCGGCACCTCGTTGGGGCGGAGCCAGCGCATGCGGGAGTCGTCGGCGGTCTTGCCGATCCCGTCGGTCTGGGTGACACCGTGCAGGTCGGGGTACTGGCCGGTGAAGATCGTGGGGCGGCTCGGCACGCAGGCCAGCGAGCCCGTGTAGTGCCGCGCAAAGCTCACGCCGTGCTCCTCGAACCACTTGCGGCCGGTCAGCGTGTCCCGGCGCCAGGCGAGGACCTCGGGCGCCTCGTACGGCGGCACCGCGCGCTCCTCGTCGGTCATCACGATGATGATGTCGGGTCGGTTCGTCATCGGGTGTTCTCCAATCGCTTCGCCAACGCGGCGAGCATGGTGTCGGATCCGCGGGCCAACGCCTGACCGGTCAGGCGTTCGACGAGCTGCTGCGTTTTGCCCCTGCCCTTGCGGACGATGGTGGTGATCGTCACGATCGTCTCGCCGCCGCTCGTCGGCTCCAGGGTCCAGCGGTTGCTGATCGTGCCCAGGACCTTAGGCAGACCCTCGATCTCGTACGCGAGGACGTACTGCGGATCGCATTCGGTGATGGTCTCGACCAACGTGTTGCGGCCGATCTGCACACGCCGGGCGGTGCCGACCAGCGCGCCGTCGGGCCCGTGCGTCAGGATGCAGGAGTGGTCGACGTCGGCCCATGAGGCGATGGCGCCGAAATCGGCGAGCATTTCCCAGATCTGCGTCGGGCTCGCCGCGATCACGCGGCTGCGGTCGAGTTCGGCCACAGCCCCACCGTACGTGAAACTGACGTCGCCGTCAGGTAATCTCGCGTCGTCGCGGATTGCGGTGTGGTAACCGAACTCTCAGCCACCGTGGTCGCGCTGGTTGCACAATGTCGTACCGGCTAGCCGGAAAGAGCGCGCTTTCCTGTAGACGCGCACGTCGCGCGTCCCTACCGTCGGACGGCATGAGCAACATCCTGCAGGTCGGGCCGATGATGCCGACGCTGGCGCAGAGCCTGCGCGACGACTACGGCGCGGTCGTGCTGCTCAGCGACCCGGGAGAGCGCGAGCCGTTCCTGAACGAGCACGGCGACGAGATCACCGCTGTCGTGACGTCGGTGGTCGGCGGGGCGGACGCGGACCTGATCGCCGCGCTGCCGAACCTCGCGGTGATCGTGAACTTCGGCGTGGGGTACGACTCCGTCGACATCGATGCCGCCGTCCGGCGCGGGATCGTGGTCAGCAACACCCCTGACGTGCTGACCGACGCCGTCGCCGACACCGCCGTCGGTCTGATGATCGACACGCTGCGACAGTTGTCGGCCGCGGACCGGTTCGTGCGCGCGGGCCGCTGGCCTACGGGGATGTACCCGCTGACCCGCGAGGTGAGCAACTCCCGCGTCGGCATCCTCGGGCTGGGCCGGATCGGGAGCGCGATCGCCAAACGGCTCAACGCGTTTGGCTGTGAGATCTCGTATCACAACCGCCGTCCGGTCGCCGACTCGCCGTACCGTTACGCCGCGTCGGCCGAGGAGCTGGCGCGCGGCGTCGACGTCCTGATCGTGGCGACCGCCGGCGGCGGCGATACCGCGAACCTGGTCGACCGGGCCGTGCTCGACGCGTTGGGCCCCGACGGGTACCTGATCAACATCGCCCGCGGCAGCGTGGTCGACGAGCAGGCGATGGTCGAGGCGTTGACGTCCGGACGGCTGGGCGGGGCGGGTCTGGACGTCTACGCCGACGAGCCGCACGTCCCCGAGCCGCTGCTCGGGCTCGACAACGTCGTGGTGCTCCCGCACGTCGGCAGCGCAACGGTGCAGACCCGCGCGGCGATGGCGGCGTTGACGTTGCGCAACTTGGACAGCTTCTTGAAGACGGGCCGGTTGGTCACCCCGGTGCCCGGGTGCCGAAAGTCGTGAAAATGACGGAAATCGCCCTGATTGCATCATCTTTGCGACGCTCGACGCCGGGGGGCTACCCCGTATGCGCCGGTGGCCGCGGCAGCGCGTCGCGGTATGCGTCCTCATAGTCCTCGATGCCGGACTTGACCAACGGATCGAGCCCGCCGAAGTAGTTGCTGAGGGCGGTCCGGAAGTCGGTGAAGTTGTCCTCGAGCGGGTTGAGCCGGCCGGTGTCCGGATCGATCAGGCCTGCCTCGGTGAAAAAACGCGGATCGCCGATGTTGTTCTCGAGCAATCGCTGCGCGACGGCGTACTGCAGTGCTTCGGAACTCTCCTGCGCAATGTAGGTCGGATCGTTGGGCACCGGGGCGTCTCCGACGAAGATCTGCTGCAACGGGTCGACCGGCATCTTGCCGTTGAAGTCGAGAAGTGCTTTGACACCCGGGATTTCGCCACCGAGCGACTTGGCGAGGTCGAACCACTGACCGCGGCTCTCATACGCTTTGACGTCTTGCAGGTTGCCGTACTTGATCGCGTCGTTGTCGGCGACGTTGGCTCCGGAGTCGATGAGCCCGCGCAGCGTGCCCGCTGATTGCAGGTCCGCGGTGTCGACCGTGCCGCCGTCGATGATGGACTGCTGGAAGTTCTCCTGGTACTGCAGGCCGTTGAGGTAGGCCTGGCTGTTGAGGGTCGCGGCGGCTTGGGGATCGGTGTCGATGACCGCGAACAGGTCACGGGTGAGCGGCATTTCGGGATTCTTGAGGCTCTCGAGCGGCTCGAATCCGCGGCTGTTGTCGAGCGGGTTGCCCAACATGTCGTCGATGTAGGGCTTGTTCGCCTCGGCGAGGGCGCGGGTGAGCTCGGGGTTGACCTGTCCGAGCGACTGGCCGTCGGTGCCTGGGATGTCGAGCAATCGCGGCGAGTTTCCTCCCGCCCACTGGTCCACCGCGTGCATCGTCTGCCCGTTCTGCTCGGCCTGGAACAGCTGGGTGGGGTCGGTCAGGTCGGTCGGGACCGCACCGGTGCCGTGGAGCAGATTGCCTGCCGCCGCGCCGTTGTCGGCCCACTGGTGGGTGAACAGGTCCTCGATGAAACCGTCGTTGGCGGTGTTGCCGTCCGCCCCCGCCAGCGCGTCGTGCACGGCCATCGGGTCGCGTCCGGCCGCGCTGAGCATGTCCTGAACGGCCGGGTCGATGAGACGTTGCCCCAGGTCGATGTTTTCCTTCCAGGCGATATCGGGGGCGTCGTGCATGTTCTGCAGGATCTGCTCGGACTTGTCCAGCAGCGCATTGTCCAGCGCGGTGCCCTGCTGCAGTTTGGCGTCGCCGGCGGACACGATCGCGGCCACATCGCGGTATTCGTCGAGATGCGGGAACGGCTTGTACCAATCGGGCCACTCGAGGGTCGGGTTGCCCTCCTCGTTGGTCCCGGCGGTGGGCGCCGTCGGCCCCCGCAACGGCGCCTCGAACGCTTCTCGAATGCCCGACGGCAGGTTCTGCACGCCGCCGCGGGTGGGCACGAATCCGGCGTCGCCGGGTTTGGCGTCGGGATCGGCGCCGACGACGGTGATGTTCCCGTTGGACACCAGCTGCAGCGCGTCGGCGACGCGTCCGCCGTTCGGACCGAGCTTGTCGATCATCGCGCGAATCTCGGCCGGGCTCTTGCCATCCAGCGACCGCGACAGTTGGTTCAGGTAGTCCATCTGGCTGGCCGGCAGCACCAGCTCGCCGCGCGCCAACGCCTCCTGCTCCTGCGGGGTCAGCGTGGTGTTCTCCTCCAGACGCGCGAGCTCCTCGGGGGTGAGCTCCCCGTCCTGCAGCGACTCCCCATCGGCGCTGCCCTGCTCGGCGGGGGTGTCGGGGTCACCGCCGGTGGCCGCGGACAAGACCCGGGCGAGGTCGCCGTCGACCTCCTCAGCGGCGGCCAGCACCGCCACCGCGCGGTTCTCCACCTCGGCCATCTTCTTCTCCAGCTGCGCGATCTCCTCATCCGTCCAGCCGGTCGTGTCGGGGGGAGTGACCGTGCCGGTGTTCAGGTCGAGCTGCACCGCCGGCGCCGCGGCCGCGTAGTCGATGAGGTTGGTGAGGTCGTTCTTGACCGAGCGGGCGTCCGCGGCTGCGCGCTGAGCGCCCAGCGACACCAGGATGGCCTCTTTCTGCGTGATGTCGAGCTTGGTGGCCGACTGCGCGATGGCCTGCTGCGCGGTCTCTGCCGCCTGGCCTTTCCACGTCCCGAACACCGAGAGGTTGCGCAGCGCCTCGGCCGTCTCCCCGCTGGTGCGGGCGCGGTGGGCCGCCGCCTTGGAGACCTCGTCGATCTGCTCGGGCTGCCAACGCTGGACGTCGGCCAACGTCATCCCCACGGGTCAGAGGCCCATGGTGCCCAGATTCGATCCCGCAGAGTCGATTTCGGTGGCGGCATTGTCATCGGTGCGGACGTATTTCGCCGCCGCCGAGCTGAGGTCTTCGGCGTGTTTGACCAGCCCGCTGTAGTGCGCGGCGGACTCTTGCTCCCACTTCGCGATGGTTGCTGAGAGCCCCGCGGCGCTGGTGCCGATCCAGCCGGTCTGGGCGGTGCCCATGCGCTCGTGGGCCGTGCCATGCGCGGACCTCAGGCCGTCGGCGGCCGCGTTGACGTGGTCGGCGGCCATCCGTACCTCGAGCGGGTCGACCCGCAGTTCTTCGCTCATACACCTTTCCAAACGCTCGCAGGCGGTCCAAGTGTTTGCTGGCCAACCCTACCATCGCCGCGACACCCCCTAATGCACTAATTTCGGAGGCCCGGGGGAGTGCGCGGGCCTTTAGAGCGAGTTTGCTAGCTCAACCGAGCGACGAGCGCGTCGGTGACCTCCGAGGTCGAGGCCTGACCGCCCAGGTCTCCGGTTCGGGTCTGCGGGTCGGCCAGCGTCGCCTCGACGGCGGCCATCACGTCATCGGCGGCTTGGGTGTGCCCGAGGTGCTCGAGCATCAGCGCCGCAGACCAGACCGCGCCGATCGGGTTGGCGATGCCCTGTCCGGCGATGTCGGGTGCCGACCCGTGCACGGGTTCGAACATCGACGGGTACTGCTTGGTGGGGTCGAGGTTGGCCGACGGGGCGATGCCGATCGAGCCGGCCACGGCGGCGGCGAGGTCGCTGAGGATGTCGCCGAACAGGTTGGAGCCGACGACGACGTCGAATCGCTGGGGCTGCAGGACGAATTTCGCGGCCAGCGCGTCGATGTGCTCGCTGTCGAGCTTGACGTCGGGGTAGTGCGACGCCCTTTCTGCGACCACCTCGTCCCAGAACGGCAAGGTGTGCACGATGCCGTTGGATTTGGTCGCCGACGTCACGTACTTGCGGCGGGTGCGGGCGAGTTCGAACGCGAAGTCGGCGATGCGGCCGACGCCGTTGCGGGTGAAAACCGATTCCTGGACCGCCATTTCGTCGGGGAAGCCGCGGTTCAGCCGTCCGCCGATCTCGCTGTACTCGCCCTCGACGTTCTCGCGGACCACGACGAAGTCGACGTCGTTCGCCGTGCGCAGCGGGCTTGCGACGCCGTCGAAAACGCGGATCGGCCGCATGTTCACGTATTGGCGGAACGCGCGGCGGATCGGGATGAGCAGGCCCCACAGCGAGACATGGTCGGGCACGCCCGGCCATCCGACCGCGCCGAGGAAGATGGCGTCGAACTTGCTCAGCGTGTCGATGCCGTCGTCCGGCATCATCGCGCCCTCTTCGGCATAGCGCTGACACGACCAGTCGAACTCGGTGTAGGACAACGAAATCGCGTGCTTGCGCGTCACGGCGTCAAGCACCGCCCGCGCCGACGCGATCACCTCGGTGCCGATTCCGTCGCCGGGGATGACGGCGATTGACGATGAGCCGCTTGCGCGAAGAGCATCAGACTCGGTCATGTACCCAATCCCAGAAGGCTGATCATCAACGGCAACAGAATGATGATCAGGATAGCGCCCGCGATGTCGAAGGTGACGCCGGAGCGGATCATCTTCGTGATCGGCACGACGCCCGAGCCGTAGACGATTGCGTTCTGCGGCGTGGACACCGGCAGCATGAAGCCGAACGACGCCGCGAACGTCGCCGCCAGTGCGGGCACGAACGGGTTGACGCCCGCGGCCACCGCCACGGGGATCACGATCGGGACGACCACCGCGGCGGATGCGGTGTTGCTGGTGGTTTCGGAGACGATGATCGCCAGCACGACGGCGAAGATGGTGATCGCGATGCTGCTGGTCAGGCCGAGCGCGTCGTTGACGGAGGTGCCGATGGTCTCGGCCAGCCCGGTCGACGATATCAGCGAACCGAAGATGATGCCGGTGCCGAACAGGATGATTGTGCCCCAGTCGATTTCGGCGGCGTCCTTCCAGCGCAGCGTGAATTCGCGGCTCTTCCAGTCGGTCGGCAGCAGGAACAGCAGCGACGCGCCGAACACCGCGACGACACCCTCGTCGAGGCGGTCGCTGACGAACTCGTATGCGTTGGACTCGGTGCCGGTGATCAACGCGACCACGCCGGGCAGGATCCACAGCGTCACCGTCACGGCGAACGCGATCAGTGTGTTTTTCTCCGCCCGCGACAGCGAACCCAGCTTCTCGCGTTCGCTGGCCACATACTCGGCCACCCCGTCGATGCGTTTGATCTCGGGTTTGTTGAGCCGCAACATGATCAGCGCCAGCAGCAGGAACATCACTAGGCAGATGGGGATCGCCATCACCATCCACTGGCCGAAGCTGATCCGCTCGCCGGTGGCCTCTTCGATGAGCCCGCGCCCGATCAGGTTCGGCGGGCTGCCGACCGGCGTGAGCAGCCCGCCCACGCTGGCGCCGTAGGCGAGCATCAGCATGAGCGCGGCGCCGACCCGCAACCGTTGCGGGTCGAAGTCGGCGTCGACGTCTCCGCGCTGCTGAAGCAGTTTGGCGATGACGGACAGGATGCCGATCGCGGTCGGCAGCAGCATGGCCACCGTCGCGGTGTTCGAGACGAACGCCGACAGCAGGCATGTGATCGCGCCGAACGCGATGATGACGCCGGTGGTCGAGCGGCCCGCCCGCGGCAGGGCCAGGATGCGGAACGCGAAACGCCGCGCCACACCGTGTTTGAGCATTGCCTGGGCGAGGATGAAGGCGCCGATGAACGTGAAGATCGTCGACGACCCGAACGGGCCGAGCACGTCGTCGACCGGCGCGACTCCGAGGAACACCGCCACCGCGACGCCGAGCAGGCCGCCGATCGGGATCGGCACCGCTTCGCTGATCCACAGCGCGATCACGCCGAGCAGGACGGCGCCGAGCACCTGCTGTTCCCGCGGGATGTCGAGCGGCAGGACGAGGAAGACGACGGTCAGCAGCGGGGCGAGGAACAGGCCGATCGTGCGGCGGCCCTTCTCGAAGCGTTCCTCTCGCGGCGAGAGTCGCTGTTCGCCCAGGCTTCGGTACGTCGCGCTGCCGAGTAGTGCCTTGTCGACGTCGGTCGGCGTGACCTGGTTCTCCGCAGTCATCACAGGCTCCGTCCACCCGGGTGGCGTGTGCGCTACACCACAGTCGCTGGGAGGAGTGCCCTGGACTCAGGCGACGCTAAACATTGAGCGAAGCGGCCGGGGGCGGCCGCACCCTGGGGTGAGCGCACAGCTAGGTACGGTTTGGCACCCGAAATTTGTACAAGGATGAGCGCTCGCGGCCAATTAGGAGTTGCGGAGGCGGCGCGCCAGACCCGAGGCGCGTACCGCCCGGCGCTCGACGGCGGCGCGCACCGAGGCCGCCGGTCCGACGACGCGGATCTTCTTCTTGGCCCTGGTGACAGCGGTGTAGAACAGCTCGCGACTGAGCAGCCGCGAATCCTCCGGCGGCAGCAACACGGTGATCTCGTCGGCCTGGCTGCCCTGCGACTTGTGGATTGTCATGGCATGCATGGTTTCGACGTCGGCGAGCCGGCTGGTCGCGAACTCCAGCCGCTCGGTGCCCGCGATGACCGCGCGCAGCACGCCGTCGCGCAGCACCGTGACGCCGGTGTCGCCGTTGTAGAGGTTGAGCCCGTAATCGTTCGCCGTCACCAGGACTGGCCGCCCGGCGTACCACGTCGACCAGATCGGTTCGCCGGTCAACTCCGACAGCCACCGCTCGACCTGGTGGTTCCAGTACCGCACCCCGAACGGGCCACGGCGATGCGCGCACAGCAGCCGGTGTTCGGTCAAGATGGCCAACGCCGCGTCGGCGTCGCCGAGAATCGCCGCCGTGCGCAGCGCGATCGCGTTCGGCACCAACAACTTACGAAGGTGTTCGGACGGCTCCTCGGTGTCGACCCACTCGATGTGCTCATCGCCGGCGCGCAACACGTCGACGACGGCGTCGGCGTCGCCCGCGCGGATCGCGGTGGCCAGTCGGCCGATCGACTCGCCGAACCGGTGCGACGTCTTCAGTTCCGCGATGCGACCGGTGCCGAGACCGTCGACCAGGTCCGCCAGTACCGCACCCGCCTCGACCGAAGCCAGCTGGTCCGGGTCGCCGACCAGGATGAGCCGCGCTTCCGGCCGCACCGCCTCGAGCAGTCGCGCCATCATCGTCAGCGACACCATCGACGTCTCGTCGACGACGATCACGTCGTGCGGCAACCGGTTGGCGCGGTTGTGGCGGAACCGCGCCGACGTGTCGGGGCGGCTTCCGAGCAGCCGGTGCAACGTCGTCGCGTGCAGGCCGGACAGTGCCTCGCGGTCGGACGCGTCGAGCTTGTCGACTTCCAGTTGCACCGCCTCCTGCAGTCGCGCCGCCGCTTTCCCCGTCGGCGCCGCCAACGCGATCCGCAGCCGCGTACCGCTCGCGAGCAGGGCCAGCAGGCGCGCGACCGTCGTCGTCTTACCCGTGCCCGGACCGCCGGTGAGCACCGTCAACCCTTGCGACAGCGCGACTTCCGCGGCGGCGCGTTGCTCCTCGAAGCCCGGCGGGAACAACCTGTCGAGATCGGGCACCGGCTGGGCCGGCCGGGCGGCGGTCATCCGCAGGATGTCGTCACACACCTGCTGTTCTTCGAGCCAGTACCGGTCGAGGTACAACAGGTCACCGTCGACGTGCAGCACCGGCGGTTGCCCCGTCAGCGGGTGCTCGGCGATGGCGGCGAACCAGTCGCCGATCGCGGGCCACGGCAGCCCATCGAGGCCGACCTGCTGTTCGACGGTCCGCAGGTCCAGGCACACCGACCCGTTGCGCAGCGCGCGCACCGCGAGCGCGACCGCGAGCTCGACCCGGTCGTCGGGCGCCTTGACGAGCTCACAGAGCCGTTGCGCGACATGCACATCCGACGCATCGAGGACCTCTGCGTCGGTGAAGGTTCGCAACAGTCCGGTCGCGCTGACCGCCCGCCGCCATTCCACGCTGGTCACGCCGCGGCCCTCCCGGAGTCGAGCAGATCCGACAGCGCGGCGATCAACACCGTGGGAGGTTGCCAGCTGAACACACCGGCGGGATGCCCGTCCTCGGTCGGCGTGTCCGGCCCGCACATTCCGCGCAGGAACAGATACAACACGCCGCCGAGATGCCGTTCGGGCGCGTAGTCCGGCTGCCGCCACCTTAGGAAGCGGTGCAGCACAACGCTGTACAGCAGGGCCTGCAGCGGGTAGTCGGAGTGCAGCATGGCCTCCGCCAGCCGCGGCCGCGAATAATCCGCCGCGGTCAATGGCCGGTTCGGATCGCCGAGCCAGTTGGTCTTGTAGTCGACGACGAGATAACGACCGTCGACCCGCAGCACCGCGTCCACCGAGCCCGACAGGTATCCCTTCAGCGGCTGCGGTCCCAGGCCCGCTCCCGTCAACCGTTGCGCGTACGACGCCAGCGGATCGTCCGCGGGCAGGTGCGCACGCAGCAACTCACCCACCTGGCTCAGCCGGATGTCGGGTCCCGACGCGCGCAGATCCCCGCCCGCCAACGGGAATTCGAAGTCCATCTCCCGCATCCGGTCGCGCAATCCGATCTGACGCAGCGTCGTATCCCCGGCCAGCGGTCCCAGAGGCGTGTCGTGCATCGGCACCATTGCCGCCGCCAGCTCGGCGGCCTCGACGTCGACGGGCCACCACACCGAATGCTCACGGACCCGGGCCTCCAGCTCCGCGGCGAGGTCGGCCGCGAACGGGTCGGCCGTCTCGAGCACGGCGTGCACCAGCGAGCCGAATTTCGCGCCGGTCGGCAGCTCGGCCATCGGCGACGGCACGTCCTCCCCGACCGCCTCGGTGGTCAGCGGAATCTCGGCGACCTCGTCGTCGAGTTCGACCGTCTCGGGCTCGCTGCTGACCGGTCTGGCCTCGACCGCGCGGATCAACCCGCTGTAGGACGTCCGGCGCCACGCCGTGTCGATGGGGCGATGGAAGTGCCGGGCAGCGACCTCCGCGGGCACGGCGGGCTCTTGGGGTGCACGCCGGGGGCGCGGCGCCGAGTCCTCGATCGCGGGGCCGCCGACGGCCTCCCACTCCTTGAACCGCGCCATCGCCTCGTCGTCGGAAACCTTGCCGGGCACAACGACATCCGGCACCATCGGCTCACCCGGGCGCCGGCCGCGCAGCAGCCGCGACAGCCCGCCGTTGGGTTCGTCGCGCGACGGCGCCCACCAGGCGACCAGCTGCGACTGCGCACGCGTCATCGCCACGTACATCAGGCGGCTGTCGTCGCTGGCGTCCTCTTCGCGCCCGACCTTCGACACGGCGTGGAAGTCGGGGCTGTCGTTGCCGCCGATGTGCAGGCATCTGGTGTCGCCCTCGTGGTAGAGCACGATGTCGGGCTCCCACACATGGCGGTTGAACGCGAACGGCAGATAGACGACTGGAAACTGCAGGCCCTTCGCGACGAACACCGTCATCACCTGAACCGCCGCGGCGTCGTTGTCGAGGCGGCGGAACCTTTCCGCCGCGCCGCTGCGCTCCTCGCGCTGGCCCCGCAGCCAGTCCCGCAGCGCCGGCAACGTGAAGTGCTCGCGGTGCGCGGCCTCCTGCAGCAGCTGCGTCATGTGGGCCAGGTCGGTCATCTGGCGCTCACCGTTGCGCCAGGACAACACGCGATCGCCCATGCCGGCGAGTTGTGCGGCCTCGAAAATCGCCGCCACCCCGCGCTCGCGGGCGTGACCCGCCCACTCCCGCAACGTCTCTGCGATGCGATCGGTCAGCGGGTCGCCGCCCGCGACGAGCGATTCGGCGGTTTCCCCGAAGAACATGGTCGCGGCCGCCGCACGCACGACGCCGGGCCGGTGCGGCTGGTCGAACGCCTCGAGCAGCGCCAGCCAGTCCTCGGCGGCGTCGGAGTTGAAGATGTCGGAGTCGCCGGTGTACACCGCGGGAATGCCCGCGTCGCACAGCGCCCGGTAGCAGACCCGGGCGTCGCGGTGGTTCTCCACGATGACCGCGATGTCGCCCGCCCCGAGGCGGCGACCGTCGAACGTCGCACCCGCATCGATCAGCGCGCCGATGTCGGCCGCCAGGTCCTTGGGGATGTGGGTGCGCAGCTGGTCGATCGGAATGACGCCGGTTCCGCTGCGGCCCAGCGTATTCCGGGAGACGACGCGCAGCCGGAACGGATCGTTGCACGGCGCTCCGGTCAGCCGCGAGCCCGTGTGTCTGGCGGCGACGTCGTGTACGACGATCTTCTCGTGGCCCAGTTGGGCACCACGCAGCACCGCCTGCAATCGCGTCACCAGCGCCTCGTCGCTGCGCCAGTTGGTGGCCAACGTCTTCTGAACGTCGGCCTGGGAGGCCGCGCTCAGATAGGTGACGATGTCACCGCCGCGGAACGCGTAGATCGCCTGCTTCGGATCGCCGATGAGGATCAGCGTCGACCGTTTGGTAAACGCGCGGTCGATCACCCGCCACTGCACGGGATCGGTGTCCTGGAACTCGTCGACCATCACGATCGGCCAGCGCTGGTGCATGCGCAGCTGCGCCGCAGAGTCGTCGGCGTCCAGCGCGTCGGCCAACCGGCTCAGCAGGTCGTCATAGCCGAGGATGCCTCGCTGCCGCTTTCGCTTGTCCAGTTCGTCGAGAACGCCTTTCGCGAACCGTATGCACACGGCGGCACGGGTATCCGGTGCGGGGTCTTCCGGCCGCAGCTCCGTCGCGGGATGCTCGACGACCTGCTTGGCCAGCCGCAGCGCATCGGGATAGGTCAGCAGCGGGTTGTCGCGCTCACGGCCGAAGTGATGCAGGTAGAGATCGTCGACGATCTCGGTGACGAGTTCCTCGAGGCTCTCGACGAGCGTGACCCGCGAGTCGCTGTCACCCGCCACACCCAGCGATTTGAGCACCAGCTGGCAGAACTGGTGGGTGGTGGCGATCGTCGCGGCGTCGAACGCGGCCAGCGCATCCCGCAGACGGCGTTCGCGTTCGGCGACCTGCTCAGCGGTGCCGTCGAGCAGGTGCTCGACGATCTCGTTGACCTCGACGCTCGACGGATCGATGAAAGCCTGCACCGCGTCGACGATCTGGCGCCTCACCCGATCGCGCAGTTCCTGACTGGCCGCGCGGCTGAACGTGATCAACAGCATCTGGTCGAGCGTGGCGACGCCCTCGGCGAGGTAACGCGTGACGAGCCCGGCCAGCGCGAACGTCTTCCCGGTCCCTGCGCTGGCCTCCAGCACCGTGGTCGAACGTTCGGCGGGCAGCTCGCCCAGCAGATCGAAGGGTTCCATCACGTCTCCAGCGCCCGCAGCATCGGCAGCCACAGCCGAGCCGAGTGCGAATCCAGCCCTCGCTCGACGAGGTGCTTCAACCACGTGCCCTTGCCGAACGCCAGCTGGTATGCGGGTTCGTCCTCCTCGCCGGGGTACATGCCGGACCGCCACTTGAAACCTGCGCGCTGTTCGGGATCGCCGTGGCCGTGCACGGCTTCGGCCCAGGCGTAGGACGTTTTCACCGGCAGCGGAAGCGGTTCGCGCCGGCCCCGGTCGTACATCGCCACCAGATCGGCGAGCAACTCGCGCGCGTGCTCCGATGGCCTGCCCATCGACTCGATCCGCGGCGTGGTGCCGCGGCGGGCCCGGCCGATGCTGATCGCCTTCCACTCGCGGCCGGGGTCGTGAGCGAACAACGCCAGCAACGGAATCCACGGCTGCAGCAGATGGCGTCCGTCGAGCTTGGAATAGGTGACCGAGACCAGCCGCTCACCATAGACGGGTGTGACGGTGCCGGTGACCCGACGTCCGGCGCCGATCTCGACGTCGATGTCGACCGCGGTCGGGTCGGCGCCGCGGTATGGCCGTGCGGCGTCGGCGATCAGCGACGCCTGGTCGCAGATCTCGTTAGCGCGGCGCCAGCCGAGGTGGCCGGGCGGCAGGGTGCCGCGTCGCCACTCGGCCTGGCGGGCTTGATCGGGTTCCATACCGCTCAACATGTCTCGCAGCATGCGGTCGCCGACCGTCCACTCCTCGAGCGCATCGATGTCGACGGGCATCGCGTCCTCGACGCCGTCGACCTCCCACGGCAACGTGTAGTCCAGGGCGCGGAAGAACCCCTTCACGGGATCGCGGAAGAACGCGACCAGGTCGGCGAGCACGACGTCGTCGGGCGGGGGAGCGGGCAGCGGGCCGGAGACGAACTTCGGCCGCTCGGCCCGTTCGGCGGCGCGGGTGAGCGCCGCGCGCTTGACCGTGGAGTCGAACGTGAACGGCACGCCCGGAATCAATTCCCCGGGAATGACATTGCGGGTGTCGAACGGCTGCAGCGGATGCTTCACCATGATCGCATTGCGGACTGGGTGCTCGGTGGTGCGGTCGAGGGTGTCGAGCAGCTCTGCGAGCGGGACGGCCGGCGGCCGTTCCTGACCGGAGTACTCGTTCGCTCCGGTGTAGGTGATCACCAGTGTCTCGGTGGCCGCGCCGATGGCGTCGAGCAGCAATTGCCGGTCCTCGGAACGGATGTCACGCTCACCGGTCATCGGTTCGCGGGCGAGCGCGTCGTCGCCGTCGACCACGCCCAGCCGCGGGAACACCCCGTCGTCGAGGCCGACCAGGCACACAACGCGGTGCGGAACCGATCGCATCGGGACCATGGTGCAGACCG
The DNA here is from genome assembly GCF_001666865.1 of Mycobacterium sp. E136. Lineage (NCBI taxonomy): Bacteria > Bacillati > Actinomycetota > Actinomycetes > Mycobacteriales > Mycobacteriaceae > Mycobacterium > Mycobacterium sp. E136. Next base: position 68,151 of record NZ_LZJE01000318.1, on the reverse strand, counting down.
TCAGCGTGCCGGTGCGGAAGTTGGCGCGGGTGGGCCGGCCGGCAAGGTGGCGATCGAGCAGTGCGCGCACATCGGAGAGCCGCATCGCGGTGTGGGCGCGGGTACCCGCCGTGGCGAGCACGTCGGCGAATTCGCGTTCGAGTTGGGCGGTCTGCCAGACGTCGTCGTCACTCACGCGGGTCAACAGGCCGATGCTGTCGGTCAGCGCCTGCAGCCACTGAGCGAGCGGCCGTGTGCCGGTCAGGGATTGAACGGCACAGCGCAGGCGGTCGACGTACTCGGCGAGTTGGCCCGCCAAGTCGACCCGGTTGCTGCTCACGTCGTCGAGGGGCAGCGTGGTGTCGATCCAGGCGTGCGAGTCGTCGGACATGGCCACCCCCGCCAGCACCCGGTCGATGCCGAAACGCCATGTGTTCTGGACGAAGTCGACACCGTAGGGTTTGCGGTGCTCGGTGTCGAAGCCCCAGCGGATGTTGGCCTGCCGCACCCAGCGGGTGATGTCTTCGAGGTTGTCGTCGGTGAAGCCGAAGCGGGTCCGCACCGGCGCGGCCTGCGCGAGGTTGAGCACCTCGCTCGAGGTGGCGCGGCCACCCGCCAACGCGAGCAGCTGAGAGGCCACGCCGAGCAGTGGATTGGTCTGCACGAGCGACCGATCGGCGAGGCGGACGCGCAGCTGGTGCGCCGGATGCACCCCCGTGATCATGTCGCCGAGGCCGAAGCCCGCCACGATCAGGGGCGCGTAGGTCTCGATATCCGGGCACATGACGAGGATGTCGCGCGGTTCGAGGGTCTCGTCGTCGGCCAGCAGACCGAGCAGCACCTCGCGGAGCACGTCGATCTGGCGGGCCGGTCCGTGGCAGCTGTGCACCTGTACCGAGAGGTCGGTGGCGTTGTGCGCCCGGCCTTGCGGCCGGATCGCATTCGCCGTGATGTCGGACTGCAGCCACCCGAGGAGGGTGTCCGGGCGCTGCCGGCCGCCGAGGTATTCGTCGGTCCGCGGATCACCCGGTAGCGCGCGCTGCAGTTCGCGAAGGTCACGGCCGAGCGTGGCGAGCAGGGGATGGCCGACCCGGCGGTGGCTGTCGTCCTTGCGACGGGGGATCTGGCCGTGCGACGCCTTGAGTTGCCGCCACAGATCGTCGCTCGGGTGCGGCAGCCACAGGTGCAGGTCGTGGTGAGTGGAAAGCGCGTCGAGCAGTTCGATTTCGGTGCTGGGTAGCCGGGTGTGCCCGAACAGCGACAGGCGCTCGGGCAGGTCGGTCTGTGAGTCACGCAGCCGCGCAACGGTTTTCGCTTGCCGTACGTGCGGGGTGTCCGCGCCCACGCATTCGATGAGCGCGCGCCACAGCGGCGGCTGCCAAGCGAGGTCGGCCGGGATGTCGCCGTCGGCGCCGTTCTCCCAGTCGATCAGCAGCTGTGGACGTTGGCGGGCGTAGGAGGCGAACAGCCCCGCGAGCCTGCGAGCGACGGCGTAGCGCCGGCCCTGGCGTAATTCTCTCTCCTCGCCGGCTTCGAAGTGGCCGAGGTGCGTGGCCAGCGGTTTACACCAGTCCTCGGGGCAGGCGGCGTCGATGACCTCCATCAGCGGCCAGACCATCGCGTCGGGCGACCACACGTCCTCACGCTCGGTTCCGGTCAACTCCGCGATCAGCGAGCGCGGATTGCGGAACGCGATACCGGCGCAGACGCCGTCGGCGCCGGAGCCGCGTCCCAGCACATGGCTCAGCCGCTGGCTCAGCCAGCGCTCGACCCCCTTGGCCGGCACGATGACCAGCTCCTCGGCGAACGGGTCCGACAGCGGATGACAGAGCAGGGCGCCTAGCCCGTCGGCGAGAAGATCGGTGCGTTCGGCCCGGTGGATGTGAAGCGCCATCGCCGCCAACGATAGGTCGTGGGTCCGACGCGGACGGGGGTTTACCGTGGCGGTGGACGTTTGCAAGCGACCGAGCGAGGGAAAGCCAAGTTTCGATGATTCGTTCGATGGCCGCGATGATGACGATGGCCGCCAGCGCAGCCGCCTGTCTTCCGATGGTCGCGACACCGGTCGCGGCAGCACAGCCGACGTGTGGCCCCGACCAGGACGACGCGATACGCCTCGCGTTCGCCCAACTGCCGTTCGAACCACTCACCGGGGCCCCATGGGACAGCACACCGGTCGACAGCAACTACGACCCGTGTTCGGAACTCTCCACCATCCTCGTGACGACCGAGGGCGGCACCGGAAGCTCGCCCGTGCAGGCCCTGCTGTTCCATCGCGGCGAGTACGTGGGAACGGGGACGTCCAAGGCGTACGGCTTCACCTCACTGGACTCCGCGGCCAGCAGCGACGACATGGTCGTGCTCAATTACAAGGTGCCCGGCGAGTGCAACGCCTGTGCGCCCGCGGCGATTCACAGCGCGCGGTATCGCTGGAACGGCGACCGGGCCGTGATGCTCGACCCGCCGCCACCGACGGCTTGAGGAAGGAGCATGAGGTGAGCGAAACGACGTCACCGCGCCTGGGCCCGAACTTCCATGAGGCGCTGGGGTTCGCCGCCGAACTGCACCGCACCCAGACGCGCAAGGCCTCCGAGGTTCCGTACGTCGGCCATCTTCTGTCGGTCGCCGGGCTGGTGATCGAGGCCGACGGCACCGAAACCGAGGCGATCGCCGCTCTGCTGCACGACGCCGCCGAGGATCAGGGCGGTGACGCGACACTTGCGACGATCGAAGAGCGCTTCGGCCCAGAGGTTGCCGGCATCGTCGAAGAGTGCAGCGATACGGTCGTGACGCCGAAGCCGCCGTGGCGCGAGCGCAAGCAGAACTACATCGAACACTTGAACACGGCCTCGGACAGCACGATTCGCGTGTCGATGGCCGACAAGCTGGATAACGCCAGGGCGATCCTGCGCGACCTGCGTCGCTTCGGCCCGAAGGTGTGGCAGCGCTTCACCACCGATGACCCGCACGAGCATCTGTGGTACTACCGCTCGCTGCTCGAGGTGTACCGGCGGCGCAGCGACAGCTGGCTGGTCGACGAACTGTCCCGCGTCATCGAGACGCTGGCCGAGGAGATCGGCCCCCCGATCGCCGCTACCGTCTGAGGTATGAGCGCACGCGACACGGTGTGGATCTCGGCGGCCGAGGTGGCGCGGCGAATCGATGCGGGTGAACCGCTGACGCTGTTGGACGTGCGTTGGCAGCTCGCCGAGCCCGATGGCCGCGCCGCCTACGAACGGAGACATCTGCCCGGGGCGGTGTACGTCTCGCTCGAGGACGAGCTGAGCGATCACACCGTCGAAGGCCGTGGACGGCACCCGCTGCCGTCCGGGACCGCACTCCAGGCGGCCGCCCGTCGCTGGGGCGTGCGAACCGGGGTGCCGGTCGTGGTCTACGACGACTGGAACCGCGCCGGATCCGCACGCGCCTGGTGGGTGCTGACCGCGGCCGGCATCGACGACGTCCGCATCCTCGACGGCGGCCTGGCGGCGTGGACGAGCGCGGGCGGTGCATTGCAGACAGGGCCGATCGAACCCGAACCAGGCGACGTGACCGTCGCCCACGACGACCTGTACGCCGGTGCTCGCCGCACGGTCGCCGCCGACGCGCTGCTGGAACCGGGCAAGCTGGTGCTCGACGCGCGGGCGCCCGAACGGTTTCGCGGCGAGGTCGAACCGGTCGACCCGGTGGCCGGGCACATCCCCGGAGCGGTCAACGTGCCGAGCACCCGCCTGCTGACTGACGACGGCACGCTGCTTTCCGACGCCGACCTGGCCCGGGTGTTCGAGGATGCGGATGATGACGCCGCGGTGTACTGCGGGTCGGGGGTGACGGCGGCGGTGACGATCGCCGGCCTGGCCGCCGCGGGAGTTGACGCCGCGCTGTTTCCCGGTTCGTGGTCCGAATGGAGTTCGGACCCCTCGCGCCCGGTGGCGCGCGGATCCGACTGACGCAGACATGGGGAGGCCCTCCCGGGATACGCCGCCCGGGAGGGCCTCTGTGGAGGTGAGCGCTTGTGATCAGCGGCGGTAGTCCGGCTGGACCCGCTGCAGGTGGTTGATGCCGTGGTTGCGGTGGGCACCGGTGGGCGGGTGGGCTTTGACGTTCGGGGTGGCCACGAGGCCCGGCCGCGGGGTGGTGTCCTGCGTGTAGGTTCCGGCGTTGGCGGCTCCGGCGAAGCCGAGGGCCCCAGCCAGGATTCCGGCTACAACGACCGGCAGGGCGAAGAACTGGGCGATGCCGCGGGTGGTGTTGGTGTTCATTGCGATCTCCTCGTTGAGTTCGTCTTGTTCGTTTCTCTGCCGGTGTTCCGGCGATGACTCAAGAGTGCTGGACCGCGGGGCTTCTGTATGTCGACCGACCGGAGGTTGAACCGGACGAATTGTGTGTCCACCGATCGGGGGATACGTCCTAAGCTGCAGGAGGCGGACAGGAGCACATATGGACGTTCTGCGCACACCCGACGACCGCTTCGCGAACCTCGCCGGTTACCCGTTCGCGCCGCACTACGTCGACGTCACCGCGTCCGACACGGAGCCGCTGCGGATGCATTACGTCGACGAAGGCCCCGCCGACGGCCCGGCCGTCGTCCTGCTGCACGGCGAACCGACGTGGAGTTACCTGTACCGCACCATGATTCCGCCCCTGGCCGCCGGCGGCTTGCGGGTGCTGGCGCCCGACCTCATCGGATTCGGCCGTTCCGACAAGCCCTCTCGCGCAGAGGATTACACCTATCTACGCCACGTCGAGTGGATGACATCCTGGTTCACCGCGCTCGACCTGCGCGACACCACGATCTTCGTGCAGGACTGGGGATCGTTGATCGGGCTGCGCATCGCCGCGGAGCAGGGCGAGCGCATCGCGCGCGTCGTCGTCGCCAACGGCTTCCTGCCGGCCGGACAGAACAGCGCGAACCTTCCGTTCCGGATCTGGCGCGCATTCGCGCGTTACACGCCGGTGTTTCCGGCCGGACGCATCGTCGCGATGGGCACGGTGACAGACGTGCCGGCACGCATCCGCGCCGGATACGATGCGCCGTTCCCAAACAAGCGCTTTCAGGCCGGGGCCCGCGCGTTCCCCGCCTTGGTGCCGACGGAACCAGACGATCCCGCGTTACCGGCCAACCGCGCGGCGTGGGATGCGCTGGGGCGCTGGGAGAAACCCTTCCTGTGCGTCTTCGGCGCGAAGGATCCCATTCTCGGCCGCGCCGACCGGCCGCTGATCGAGCACGTCCCGGGCGCGTCCGGCCAACCCCATGCCCGCATCAACGGCAGCCACTTCGTGCAGGAGGACTGCGGCCCCGAGCTGGCCGAGCGAATCCTGCAGTGGCGCACCTAGCCTCGGGTGACGGTGTTCCTCGACGACACGTTCACCTCGGGGTCGCCGGAGTGGTAGATCACCTGGTTGTCGAAACCTGACGCGCCGATCTCGTCGGCGCTGTCGATGCTCACCTGATTTTCGACGCCCGACACCGTCACAGTCAGGCAGTGACCGAGCAGGGTCACCGTGTTGTTGACCCCGCTGACGGTGATGTTGCTGCCATTGCATTCGACGGTTTCGTTCCGCTGGACCCCGGAGACGCTGTAGTTCCCGCCGGCGGGCGCGACGGCGACCTTCGGTTCGTCGCTGGGCAATTGAGTGGGCAGGACGACGGTCGGCGCCCCGCGCGAGGGGCCGATCGTCACGCTGCCGCCGCGGGGATCGTCCCCGGCGGCGATGGAAATGCCGGGGCGACCAGTGATCTCCTCCGTCTTCGAGTTCAGCGTCCACACCAGCGCACCGATGCCCGCGACGATGAACACCGCCACCGCGGCGACGAGTCCGAAGATCAACCCGAGTGGTGCGCCGCTCTTCGTCGGCCCGGGCGGGAAGGACACGCCGAACGGAGGCGCGCTGTACGGCGACTGCGGGGGATAAGGCTGGTGCGGCGGTCCGTACACCGGCGGGGGCAGAGCCGACGCCTGGTAGTCGTCGGCGCTCCGCTGCGATGTGCCCAATTCGACGGCGCCGTGATCGGCCAGCGGTTGCTCCAGCTGCCGGATACGCGCCTCCGGGTCGTCCTCGGGGTTCATGCGCAGATGGTGCCATAACGTCGTTTGCGCCGCCTGGATACCGGCAACCCGGCACCCATGCTCGGAAAGCTGCGATCAACCGTCGTCGACTGCAAGGATCCGATGCGGCTCGCCACCTTCTACGCGGGCGTTCTCGGCGGCGACATCGTTAAGGAAGACGACACCTGGGTGGTGCTCACCGATCCGCAGGGCAGACGACTGGCGTTCCAATACTCACCGGAGCACGAGCCGCCACGCTTCCCCGATCCGCACGGTTCGCAGCAGTTCCACCTCGACATCCAGGTCGACGACCCGGACGCGGCCGAACACGAGGTGCTCGACCTCGGCGCCACGCGGGTGGCCGACGCCGAGGAGGATTCGAAATTCCGGGTGTTCCGCGATCCGGCGGGGCACACGTTCTGCCTCGTCTGGGGCATCTCCGACTAGCCCCGGCGGCAAATCGCCGGCGCGAGGTTATCGGAGCGCCGAAGTTGGTACTCAGGACCCGTGGTGGCTCCAGGGTTTGTAGCCGTCGGCAGCGGTCCGGCCGGGGTGAGCGCTGCGGAAACGTTCCGGAGCAAACACCCGGACATCCCGGTGCGCATCCTGACCACCGACCCGGCGCTGCCGTACGCGAAGCCGCCGCTGAGCAAGGACTTTCTCTGCGGTCGCGACACCAACCTCTCGCTGCACAGCGAGCGGTGGTTCGAACGCAACGCCGTCGACCTGATCCGGGGAATCACCGTCGACCGCATCGACGTCGACCGCCAGGAGGTGGTGACGGCGGGCGGTCAGCGTTACCCCTACTGGCATCTCGTGCTCGCCTCCGGCTCCGTCCCGGTGCGGCCGCCGATCCCCGGTGTGGAATCGACGTTGACGCTGCGCTCGTTCGCCGACGCGGTCGCGCTGAAGATGGCCGCCCGGTACTCCGACTGCGCCGTGGTGATCGGCGCCGGACTGATCGGCTGCGAGGCCGCGTCCTGCCTCGCCGCGCGCGGGGTGGCCACGATGGTCGTCGCCGCCGAACACGTCCCGCTGCAGCGCAGGTTCGGCCTCGAGGCCGGGGAACGCGTTGCGAAGCTGCTGTCGGACAACGGTGTTCGGTTCGCCGGCGAGACGACGGTGGCCGCGATCGAGGACACCCGCGTGGTGCTGGGCAGCGGCGAGGCCGTCGACGCCGACCTCGTGGTGTGCGCGACCGGGGTCCGCCCGGACATCCGCCTTGCCGAGAACGCCGGCCTGCAGGCTCGCGACGGGCGCATCGTCGTCGACGAGCACATGCACACCTCGGCGCGCAACGTGTACGCCGCGGGCGATGTGGCGCTGGCGCACAACGTGACCGCCGGCCGGCGGATCCCGGCCGAACACTGGCGTGACGCCGCGCATCAGGGCCACGTCGCCGGCCTGACTGCGGCCGGCTTCCCCTCGGCGTGGGACACCGTGCCCGGGTTCTCCTGCACCATCGGCACTTCCGTGCTCAAGTACCGCGGGTGGGGCGTCGGCTTCGACAGTGCCCGGTTCGTAGACCACCACACCGGATTCACGGTCTGGTACGAGTCGGGCGGCGACGTCGTCGGGGTGCTCACCCTCGACGCCGACGACGATCACCGCCGCGCGGGGGAACTGCTCACCGGTTCAGGCTGACGCGAGCCCGTGTTCGAGCGCGTACATGCTCGCGCCGATCCGGTTCGAGACGCCGATCTTGGCGTACACATGCTCGACGTGGTTGCGCACGGTCTTCTCGCTGAGCACCAGCTTGGCCGCGATGTCCTTGTTGCTCGCCCCCTGTGCGACCAGGCGCAACACCTCGACCTCGCGGGCGGTCAGCCCGTCGGGCCGCGGCGCACGCCTGCCCGACGCGTGCCCGGATGCCTGCAGCACCGCGTCGGCGGCGGCGGAGTCCAACTGCCCCTTCGACACCCGCTCCCGCAGTCGTCGGGCCGCGCCGGCGGGTCCCAGCGCCTCCCGGTAGGGGCGCGGTTCCAGCGCGCTCTGATAACTCACCGCGCACGCCAGCAGCCGATCGGGCATCGCGAGCTGTCGCGCGGCCAGGCCCCGCGTATACCCTGAGCCGTCGAGACATTCGTGGTGGTTGGCCGCGACTGCCGCGATCTCCTTCAGGGCCGGTACCTGCGAGAGAATTCGCTCGGTCAGATACGGGTGCAGCCGCATCCGCTCGAACTCCGCCATGCTGAGCGTGGCCGGTTTGGACCAGACCTGGTTCGAGACACCTATCCGGCCGAGGTCGTGCACGTACCCTGCGCGCCGCGTCGTCGCGACCGCCTCCGGATCGAGCCCTAGCACCTCGGCGGCGGATGCGGCCAAATCGGCTACCGCGCGTGAATGCCCGAGCGTGAACGGGCATTTGAGGTCGACGAACTCACCCAGCGCCATCAGCAGCGTGTCGAGCGCGTCGCCGTCGAGATGTGTTTCGCGATCGGGTGCATACCGCAGCGCTGTCGCCCACGCGTCTCCGGTGGACGGCACCGACAGGATGTCGTCCGGATCGGCGACGAACGCGTCGACGACCACAGGGTCGAACTGTCCGCCGCGCCTGCTGCGCGCCATCGCCACGGCACCGTCGACGCCGTACTCGCGTTGGTGTACCTCGACCATGTCAGCGACCTGAGCCACCCGCATCTCGATCGGTATCCCATCGCCGGAGGCGCCGGTCGGCAGCCCGCCGCCGTCGTAGCGTTCGAAGGTGTGGCGCAGCGCATGCTGCACGTCGGTACCGAGGCCGATGTGTTCGGCCAGCAGCCCGGCCGACGTGCAATGCGAGTGGATCAGCTGCGAGATGTGCCCGCGCGCATTGGCATACAGCGTCGCCGCCGTCTTCAGTCGGGTGAGCAGCGACTCACCGCGACCGAGGTTGGTCAGCAGGAAGCGGTGGTACGGCAGTCCGGACCAGTCGACGAGGTACGAGCTACGTCGCACCGCGATGTCATCGCCGAACCACCGGGCGTACTCATGTGAGTCGGCGTGACAGCCGATCCACATGATCAGCGTCGTGTAGTAGATGCAATCGCGCTGTTGTGCAGTCAGATTCAGGCGGTCAGCCAGCCGTGTCGCGATCAACGCGGATCGCAGCATGTGTTCGGCCGGCTGTCCCAGCCCGAGGTCGACGGCGACCGACAGCGCCGCGAGCACTTCCGCCCGGGTCGGAAGATCCTGTGGGGTGCGAGGGCCGGCCACAGCCCGATTCTGCACCGTCGGCATGGCCGGATCAGCCCGTTAGGTCAAGACGGCCGGCATCGCGGTGGCGTGCGACGTCGAACGCCTCGAACAGGCCCTGGGCCACCACGCAGATGCCGCGCTGCGGAAGCTGGAAGTCGGCCAGGTTGCCCTGCACCGGATGTGGACCGACGGGGCCGAGGTCGACGCCCTGCACGACGGCCGACGAATCGACGACCGCCCACACCCGCCGTGGCGCGATGCGGAACTCCTGACCGTTGGGCAGGTTGCCGGTCAGCCGCATCCTGCCGATGCCGAGCGCCGGTCCGACGATGCGGCTCATCACCCGCAGCATCCGACGGTTGCGGGCGGCGGCGGCAGGTATGTGCGACCCGATCGCGCTCATCAGCCGCGTGCCAGGGGTCGTGCCGATGTCGACACGCCAATCGAGCACTCCCGCAATGGAAATCGCGAGCGACCAGGGTGTCAGCCACTCGGCGTCGATGGCGCACACGACCGGATCGATCGGTGTCGCCGAGCTGAAGTACCGCGAGCAGCTCTGCGGGCCGGGTGTGGTGGCGTAGAAGGTCCACACGCCGTCCGGTGTGCGGTGCCACACCGATTTGTAGGCAGGCGAGAACGACGTCTCGGGGAAGTCGCGGTAGGCGAGGTAGTGGCCGTTGGCGAAGGGCAGTCCCATGACGCCGAAGCCGACGACGCGCTCCTCGTCCCCGTCGGGCAGGGGCATGGTCTTGGTGGCGGCCGCGAGGGCCTGTGGTGTTTTGGTCATGGTCGTCATCGTGTGGCACCCGGCCGGCCGCTCACATGGGGCAAACGCCCCAAAATCGCTAGGGGACGGGGCGCAGGCCCGCCAGCAGCGAGCGCACGCCGAGGCGCCACCGCTGTTCGATAGAGGGCGCGGACGACCCCAGCCACCGCCCGAGTTCCTGGACCGCAAGGCCCTGCGCGAGCGCCAGCAGCACATGGGCGATGTCGGCGACGTCGCCGGCCAGTAGCCCCCCGTCGACGCAGCGCTGGATGCGGCCCGTGAACGCCTCACGCACCGAGGCGCCGGCCGCCGCTTCATCGGGTCCTGGCTCGAGTTCGGCGAACGGCCGCGCGAACATCAGCTGGGCGAGCCACGGGTACGACCGGCAGAACGACCGGAACACCGGCACCAGCCGTTCCAAGTCGGCGAGCGGATCGTCGGTCAGCGGCACCGTCTCCAGCTCGGCGCCCAGCAGCCGGAACCCCTCGAACACCATCGCCCGCAGCAGCCCGGCCTTGTCGGAGAACAGCTCGTACACCGCGGGCACCGAGGTGCCCGCCCGCTCGGCGACCCGTCGCGTGGTGAAGCCGGAGATCCCTTCCTCGGACAGGGTCGCGACCGCCACGTCCAACAGGTGGTCCCTCAGTTCGGGCGTGCGTTGCTTCGCCCTCGGCATCGGACCGACCTAGCCGAGGCTGAATTCGGTTGCCAACCCGTCTATTCCGGCGCGGATGGCCTGCAGCGCGGATTCCCGGGCCTTCAGCTTGGTCCCGACGTGCGCGCCGGCGTGCACCGTGTTCGCGAGCTCCGTTGCGACCTCCTGCGCCCGCGGAAGCACACGATCGGCCTCGACGATCTCGTCGAGCCAGCCGCCGTTGACGGCCTCGTCGCCGACGAATGTCGACGCGAGCGCCGCGCCACGCTGATAGACCGCGGGGGTCAATCGGAACCGCATGATCTCCAGCGCGGCGATCGGAATCGTCATGCCGATCGCCACTTCGATCGCCTGGCAGCGGGTCTTCGGCTGGCCCACCCGGTGGTCACCGGACAGCAGCAGAAAAGACCCCATCGCGATGGCCGGACCCGTTGCGGCCATGACCACCGGGACCGGGAACGTCAGGCACCGAACCGCGAGCTCGAATCCGCCCGCGAGCATGCCGTGGGCGGCCTGCGCATCGCCGGACTGAAACACGGTCAGGTCGAACCCGCCGCTGAACACACGCCCGTTACCCGCGATCACGACCGTCTTGGCGGCGTCCTTCTCGGCGCGGTCGAGCGCCTCGTTGATCGCGGTCTGCATGGTTGGGCCGAGGACGTTGACCTTGCCGTCGTCCAGGGTGATCGTGGCGACGGAGTCGGTGAGTTCATAGCCAACGAGGTTGCTCATCGCTTCTCCTTTGAATGCGGCGGCTAATCGTATCGATGTTACGAAACCTCGCTACGAATGCCAAGACACTGGGGTAGCCCTCTACGCGCGACGTCTGGTCGCCACATTTCTACCGTGGAGACAGCCCGGCAGCGAGGGGTTGCCGGGCTCAACCGCACGGCGTGTCAGGCGATCCGGTGCCGTGCCGTATTGGTCTTGAGGATCTGCGTGTGCGCTTCCTCGAACTCGGCGTCGATGTCGACTGGTCGACCGGGCGCGACTCCGTTGCGCGGCTTCCGTTGTGGGCCTTCGGATTCCGTTCGGTACCGGTCGCGCAGTTCGTCGACCGCGGACCGCACGCGATTGATCTCTTGGCGCAGCACGTCTTCGCGGCTCTCGCCGGCCGCGTACTGGTAGTAGGTCAGCAGGTGGCGCAGCAGTTCAAGCTTCTGCTTCTCCTGGCGGGCCAGGTCGTGGGTGGTCAACAGCTCGAGTCGCTCGACCGGGTGCAGCGTGGACCAGTCCAGCACCGCTGTGGAGCGGTAGCGGTGGCGGGAATCCTTCTTCTTGGCCTGCCCGTGCCGGTCGTAGTAGGTGATGGCGCCGTCGAACCGGGACGCGATGGCCTCGCCGAGCTCGCGACGGTCCAGCGCCGAATCCCAAACGATGCGCCATTCCTGTCCCGGTGCCAGATAAGGGATTTCGGCAGGCAGGTTCAGCGGGGCGATGTCGACGTAGCGGTCGTCGTAGACGTTCTCGTACTTGGCCACTGTCGGAGGATGTGCGAAGTCGAACCGGATGTTGTAGGCCGGTGTGCGACCGAAGTTCTTCACCACGAGCTCGATGAGGTGCCAGTCGTTGGCCGCCGGTTCCATGAACATCGCCACGTTGGGCTGCATCAGCTCTTCGCTTTGGCGCCGAACCCGCTGATACTGCCGCCACGCGTACACCAGCGCGGCTATGCCCACCGCGACGGCGAGCCAGGCGGCCAGCGCCGTCCACATACCGGCCGAGAGGCCGAGAACCCCATCCGAATCCACGCACCGCTGTATATCACGCAGCAGCAGATCCCACAGCCTTTGCTAATTGGCATGGGCGTCGATTAGACGGCTGGCCGGGAACGATCGTGACCGGCGGACATAGGGTCACACCCGGGTCGCCGGGCTCAACTCTCCGATATTGCTGACCAGCTCGCCGAACGAGGCCTCGAGTGACGCGTCGGCGACGATCGGCGGCGTATGCGCGACCTGGACCAGGCGCTCACCGCGCGCCGCCCAGTCGAGGTCGGACCACGTCACGCGGGCCGGCAAGCGCTTCCAGTACTGCGGATGGTCACGCAGATACAGCTCGACGCTGGCGTGCACGGCGGCGTCCTGGGGAAGTCTGCGGATGGAAATCGTGTGGGCGGTCTCTGCGAGCGCGTCGTGCTGCCCGGGGGCGGGCAACCGGTCGATGCGCTCGTCGGACATCGCCAGACCCGCGGCGATCCCTCCGTCGACCACCCAGTCGAAACTGACTTCGGCCAACTGCCTGCAGGCTCCCGGTCCGCCGGCGACGTCACAGTGGGCGCCGCGGAACCAGACTTCCTCGACGCGTTCCGACGCCGAGGTCATCAACGGTTCACCGGGCCGCCCGTCGATCGCGACGGCGTGCCTGCCGGATTCGACGTTCGACATCGGGGCGGGCGCCGACCGGCGTGTGAAGCCGGGTATGCGCACCGCGTCCCAGAGACCCAAAAAGCGTACCGAGACGGGGATTTCGCGTTCGGGGGCAAGTTGTGCAGCGATCCGCGTGACGCGTGTCCAGTCCTGTTCGGTTCGACCCGTCCGCGGCAGCGCGTACGCGTCCAGCACGAAGTCGGCCAACTCGGGCAGGATGCCGACGGTCGCGAGCAGCCGGGTCAGGGACTGGGCGCAGTAACCGCCGCGACCGACGCCGAAGAGGTAGATCGAGTCCCCGGGCTCCCAGCGGTCGACCAGAAAGCGGTACGCCTCAGCGATGGCTCCGCGAGCGCCCTCGGCCGCGTCCTTGAAGGGGTGTAGCGGGGAGCCGTGATTTGCTGAGAGTCCCGGGTGATACCAGGCGACTTGATCGGGGCCTTCGTCGAGCGATTGGAAAAGTCGGAGCGCGTTCGTGGCGATTTTGGGTTCGGACTGTCCACGATTGCGGTCGAAACACAGCACTAGCTTCTTCATCTTGGCCCCCCGGCCCGAATATTTGACGCTAGGATTTACAAGTTTGCCCCCACGCGGCTCTCTTGTCTAGAAATTCGAGGTCCCGGTCTGGTACGCCACAGACACGTGCGAACACCTCAGGGTGCAGACCGTCGGCCGAATTCATGTCGCAGTTGCCGAACGGTGGTGCACCCTCCGGTAGTCCGCCGCCACATCCGGTGCCGTCGGTGTACTGATGGGCCACCTTGCCCGGATACGGCGGATTGCGGCCATAGGCGGCGACCACGAGGCGCAAGCCCGGTGGTTTTTGGGGCCACAAGGAGTTCAGGTCGCCGACGTTGCCGTAGCCGATCACCTTCGCGGCGCTGCCGACGAACTTCCCGACCTCGCGGTGGGTCGCGTTGATCTCCGTCGAATGGTTGCCGCGTAGCTGTCCGCCCCATGACTCCACGTCGAGCATGACCGCCATCTTCGGGTGGGGAGTGCCGACCTGATCCCGGAACGTGTCCACGGTTTCGCGCCAGTTGGGCCGCCACACGAAGTACACGATGAAAAACGCCAGGCGCCCATTGTCGGCGTTGCGGCGACACCAGTCATAGTTGTTGCGCCACCGGCGATCTCGATACGTCCCGTCGTTGGAACGGATGCACAACACCGGATACGGATAGCTGTCATCGACGCCGACCTGCCACTCCGACACGTCGGCATACAGCGTGTCTGCCACGCCCGCCAGTCTGTCGCAAAGCTACGACAGCGGGATCTGCACACCCGCGCTGAGCGGATCGGCATGAACCTCGACGAAGTCCGGCACCGTTCCCGGTGGCACGTCGTACGCGAGACCGACCTGCGCCTCGGCGCCGGACGGAATCTCGACGAATCCGCCGCCGACGTAGAACGTCGCCTCGTCGTCGATGGAGTAGACGGTGTCGGCGGCGTGCAGCTTCTGCAGGGTGCCGAGGAACTGCGCGGTGGTGTCGCTGTTGTTGACCAACGACAGGCGCACGACGACGTACTCGCCGGTCGCGGTCTTCTCGACGGGAGCCTCTGTCGACGACACCGTCGTCCCGGTCTCGACATCGACCAGCGTGAACGACAGCGCTCCGTCGACGGTCGCCGCTCGGGCCGGCGGCAACACGTCGGGGGTGGGGGCTTCGGCCGCTTCCGCCTCGTCGGCGGCAGTCGTGGTCGCTGCTGTGGTGGTGTTTGTTGATGAGGTGCTCGCGGCGCCGGCGGCGATGTCGTCGGCGTCGTTGAGGTACACCCCGTAGACCACCGCGGCGATCAAGACGAGCAGCAGCGCACCGCAGGCGGCGAGGTAGCCGGTCAACAGCCTGCGGGTGTCGTTGGCCGACGGCGGCGGGGCGGGCTGCGATCCCAGATCCGGCGAGCGCTGCTCGGTCCATGTCGAGCCGTCCCAATACCGTTGGCCGCCAGCGCCGTTGGGGTCGGGATACCAGCCGGCGGGAGTGGGTGGCGTCGTCATCGCAAGCGGTCCTCCCGGTACGCGCCGCCGGGGCGCCCAGCAAACGGGAGGATAGCGCAGCAACGCTCGGACCGGCGTCTTTTCGTCAACCGGACCCGGTGCGGGTGAAGGTCAGCCGCCCATCAGCATGCGCCACTGGTCGAGGTTGCTCGCCCGGTAGACGTAGTTGGTCTGGCGCACCTCCGACAGGTACGCGCTGGGCGCGGCGGAGTACCAGTGGCCGGGGAACACCGTGGGGTCGCCGGAAAGCTTCGCAAGGGCCTGCAAGCTGCGGAACATGTCGTCGGCGTTGCCGCCGGGGAAGTCAGTGCGACCGCACCCCTCCAGGAACAGGGTGTCGCCGGCGACGAGTCGCCCGTCGAGCAGGAAGCATTGGCTGCCCGGGGTGTGGCCGGGCGTGTGCAGTAGTTCGATGTCGATGTCGCCGACCTTGACGACGTCGCCGTGCTCATGCGCGGTCAGCTCGCTGCGGGCGATTCCGGTGACCTTCGAAACCCAGTCCGCCTCAAGCTGGTTGACGTGTACCGGCACGCTCGTGCGTTCCAGCAGTTCGGCCAGCCCCTTGAGCTCGAAGCCCATCATCGAGCCACCGACGTGGTCGGGGTGGTGGTGGGTGACGAGCACGCCGGACAGCCGCATGCCGTCGGCCTCGAGCGCATCGACGAGATCGCCTGCGGCGTAGGCGGGGTCGACGATCACGGTGTCGCCGGTCTCGCGGTCGCCGATCAGGTAGGCGAAGTTGCGCATCTGCTGGGCGATCATGTCGCCGGACGCGAAGTCGCGACCCGACAACAACTGACGGAAGTAGAGCCGATCCAAAGCCATGCCGTCAGCGTATCGGCGGCTCAGTCCTGGCTGCGCAGCCGCACCATGCGGATGGTGCTGCTCTCGTCGAGCTCGACGAGGTCGGTGTGCGAGCGGAGGAAGTCGCTGAACGAGCGGAACCCGAGCGACTTCTCCGAGAACGACGGATCCATCCGCTTCATCTGCGCCTTGACCGCCGAATTGTGCAACCAGTCGGAGTCGTCCTTGCCGTGCGCGATGCGCAGCGCCCGCTCGAGCAGCGCGGTGGCCGCGGCCTTGGGGTCGGGAGCCTCGGGCTCCTGCTCGGCGTCGGCCTTTGTCCGGCGTCGCTTCGGCGCGTCCGACTGCACCGCGGGAACGCCGGGCAGAGCGTCGTAGGAGACGTACTCGTCGCACGCCGCGGTGAGTGACCGGCTGATCGATCCGGTGATGCCGATCCCGACCACGTAGCGGCCGAGGCGCTTGCACCGCTGCGCGAGCGGGATGTAGTCGGAGTCGCCGGCCACGATCACGACGTGGGTCAGGTCGGGCAGCCGGAACATGTCCTCGACCGCGTCGACCGCAAGCCGGATGTCGGCGCCGTTCTTGCTGTACGCGGCGGCCGGAAAGAGCTGCACGAGATCGACGGCGCGGCCGACCAGCTGATCGCGGTAGTCGGCGTTGACGTCGGTCGACCAGTCGGCATAGGCCTTGGTCAGCACCAGCGTGCCGAACGACGACGCGAAGTCGATGATCGCGCCGACGTCGACGACCGCCTGCGTCAGCCTGCCCGGGTGCTTGTGGAAACCGGCGGCCTTGTCGCGTTGGAACGAGTTGCGCCCGTGGATCTGGTCGTAACGCGAGATCACGATGTTGTCGAAGTCGAGGTACACCGCCACGCGGGTCGCGCCGGGTTCGGTCACTGTTCCGTCCTATCACTCGGGGGCTAGAGTCGGGCGGTAGCGGTTGAGGTGATCAGCGGTTTGGCGCGGGAATCGGCGAGACTGTACCCTCTTTAAGGCTCGCGCCATGGTGCGCGGACCTCGAAGTAGGCAGGCCCCCTTAGCTCAGTCGGCAGAGCGTTTCCATGGTAAGGAAAAGGTCAACGGTTCGATTCCGTTAGGGGGCTCGGTGAGCGGGCGGACATCCGCCCGGATCCCGGGGCGGTGTAGCTCAGCTGGTTAGAGCGCACGACTCATAATCGTGAGGTCGGGGGATCGAGCCCCCCCACCGCTACAGGCAACATCGAACGCGTAGACGAAGGACGAAGAACGTGGCCTCCAGTACCGACGTACGGCCGAAGATCACTTTGGCTTGCGAGGTGTGCAAGCACCGCAACTACATCACCAAGAAGAACCGCCGCAACGACCCGGACCGGCTCGAGATCAAGAAGTTCTGCCCGAACTGCGGCAAGCACCAGCCCCACAAGGAATCGCGCTAAGACGAGTCACCCCGTGGGCGTCGCCCGGGTTGACTAGGTAGGTTCACTAACTGTGTCGTTGTCCGAGCGGATCGTCGGGATGCGGTATCGCTACCCCGACCACTACGTTGTTGGCCGCGAGAAAATCCGCGAGTTCGCGGTCGCGGTGAAGAACGACGATCGCGCGTTCTTTGACGAAAACGCCGCGGCCGAGCTCGGCCACGAGAGGCTGCCCGCGCCGCTGACGTTCACCAGCGTCTTCGGTTACATGGCGCAGGTGTCGTTCTTCGAGTACGCCGGAGTCGCGATCAAGGACGCAAAGATCGTGCAGGTCGACCAGGTGGTCAAGTACGCCAAGCCGATCTTCGCCGGCGACAAGCTCTACTGCGACGTGCATGTCGACGCCGTGCGGCAAGCCCACGGCACCGACCTCGTCGTGCTCAAGAACATCGTCACCAACGAAGCCGGTGACGTCATACAGGAGACATTCACGACCCTCGCGGGTCGGTCGGGTGACGGAGAAGAGGGTTTTTCAGATGCCACTGCGTGAGTTCGCCTCGGTGAAGAAGGGCGACGAGCTCCCCGAGAAGGTGATTCCGCTGACCCGGCAGGATCTCGTCAACTACGCCGGGGTGTCCGGTGACCTCAACCCGATTCACTGGGACGACGACATCGCCAAGCAGGTCGGCCTGGACACCGCAATCGCGCACGGCATGCTGACCATGGGCCTGGGCGGCGGATACGTGACCGAGTGGGTCGGCGATCCGGCCGCGGTCACCGAGTACAACGTGCGCTTCACCGCTGTCGTACCGGTTCCCAACGACGGTATCGGCGCGGAGATCGTCTTCAACGGCCGCGTGAAATCCGTTGAGCCCGAGACGAAATCGGTGACCATTGCCCTGTCGGCCACCACCGGTGGCAAGAAGATCTTCGGTCGCGCGGTGGCCGTCGCGAAGCTGGCGTAACCGTGGCACTGAAAATCGACATCAAGGGAATGGTCTGGAAGTATCCCGAGCCCTATGTGGTGGGTCACGAGCAGATCCGCCAATACGCCCGTGCCGTCAAGGCCGAGGATCCGCAAAGCCACAGCCTGGAGGCGGCCAAGGCGTCGGGTCACGATGCGCTGATCGCTCCGCCGACCTTCATGTCGATCTTCGCGGTGATGATCCAGCGCCACTTTTTCCAGCACAACGACGTGGGCTTCGAGACCATGCAGATCGTGCAGGTCGACCAGAAGTTCAAGTTTCACAGGCCGATCAAGGCCGGCGATGCGTTGACCGGCACGCTGTACATCCAGTCGGTGGACGAACGCTTCGGTGCCGACATCGTGACCACCCGCAATACGCTGGTCGATCAGCACGGCGAGCTGGTGATGGAGTCGTTCACCACGTTGATGGGCCACGAGGGCGACAACTCGATCTCGGCCGGCTGGGACCCGGAGACGGGGCAGGTCGTGCGCAAGCCCGTCGTCCATGATTCGTCGGACGATCCCGACGCGGGTGAGGTGAACGGCGCGGCGTCCGCTTAGTCAGCGGTCGCAGTGTCGGTGGATTAGTAACTCGGACGGGTGGCGCGCTACACTCGGACCTCGGGGTTTTCCCAGTCCAGCGCGCTGTCCATCGGTTTGAAGATCTGCCGATCGGGGAGCGCGCGAATTGTGTGAGCCCCGAACGGGTGGACTCTCGCAGTGTCACCCTGAAGGGGCGTAGCTCAACTGGCAGAGCAGCGGTCTCCAAAACCGCAGGTTGCAGGTTCAAGTCCTGTCGCCCCTGCTCAAACTGAATACTCGACACAGTGTGGACACTGGAAGGTGACCCACAAACCAGATGACCAGACGAGGGAGCATGCGGTGAGCGACGAGCGCGACGGTGCGGGCTCCGACACCGACAACGGCCGCGGCGCTGTCGTGACCCGGCCCGCCCGCCCGTCGGGGAAGCGAACCCGGAGGGCAGCGGTCGGTGAGGACGCCGGCGAGGCTGTCGACCTGTCGACCGGCACCGCGGCTGCACCCACGAAGAACGGCTCGGGTGGCCGCAAGAAGACCGCCAAGAAGCGCGGTGACGGTCCCTCGCGAAACCCCTTCCTGTTCGTCTGGAACTTCCTGAAGCAGGTCGTCGCCGAGCTGCGCAAGGTGATCTGGCCGAACCGCAAGCAGATGGCCAGCTATACCGGCGTGGTGCTGCTGTTCCTGGCCTTCATGGTGGCGATGATCGGCGGCGTCGACTTCGGTCTGGCCAAGCTGGTTTCGCTGGTGTTCGGCTGACGAGTACGCGCGACGGATGAGAATTCTGAGAGGACTGACAAGTGACTAGCTTCGAGGGCGATACGCCTTCGGCCGAGAGCGTTGACCTGATCGACGAGACGACTGGGGCGACGACCGACGCGACCACCGATCCCGCGACCGAGGATGCCGACGTCGCCGGTGACGCCGTCAGCGACGAGGCTGCCACCACCGGGGACGCCGCCGGTGAGGCGCCCGCCGATGAGGCGGAGGCCGAGCCCGAGGAAGAGGATCCGGCGGTCGCGCTGAAGAAGGAGCTGCGCACCAAGCCCGGCGACTGGTACGTCATCCACTCCTACGCCGGTTACGAGAACAAGGTGAAGGCCAACCTCGAGACCCGCGTGCAGAACCTCGACGTCGGCGACTACATCTTCCAGGTCGAGGTGCCGACCGAAGAGGTCACCGAGATCAAGAACGGCCAGCGCAAGCAGGTCAACCGCAAGGTGCTGCCCGGCTACATCCTGGTCCGCATGGAGCTCAACGACGAGTCGTGGGGCGCGGTCCGCAACACCCCGGGCGTGACGGGCTTCGTCGGGGCGACGTCGCGGCCGTCGCCGCTGTCGCTCGACGACGTCGTGAAGTTCCTGCTGCCGCCCGCCGCGGCGAAGAAGCCGGGCAAGGCCGCCGCCGCCTCCGGTGCGGCTGCCGCCGAGACCGGGGGCATCGAGCGCGCGCCGATCGAGGTCGACTTCGAGGTCGGCGAGTCGGTCACCGTCATGGACGGGCCGTTCGCGACGCTGCCGGCCTCGATCAGCGAGGTCAACGCCGAACAGCAGAAGCTCAAGGTGCTGGTGTCCATCTTCGGCCGCGAAACACCTGTCGAACTGACCTTTAACCAGGTCGCCAAGATCTAAGCCCGGCGATTCGTGCACGCCTAGGAGCGCCCAGCGCAACGAGATGTGCACAAATCGCAGAGAAACGAGAGAGGAAACACCACACCCATGGCCCCGAAGAAGAAAGTCGTCGGGCTGATCAAGCTGCAGATCCAGGCCGGGCAGGCCAACCCCGCCCCGCCGGTCGGTCCGGCGCTCGGCCAGCACGGCGTCAACATCATGGAGTTCTGCAAGGCGTACAACGCCGCGACGGAGAACCAGCGCGGCAACGTCATCCCCGTGGAGATCACCGTCTACGAGGACCGCAGCTTCACCTTCAACCTCAAGACACCGCCCGCGGCCAAGCTGCTGCTCAAGGCCGCCGGTGTGCAGAAGGGCTCGGGCGAGCCGCACAAGACCAAGGTCGCCAAGGTGTCCTGGGATCAGGTGCGCGAGATCGCCGAGACCAAGAAGGAAGACCTGAACGCCAACGACATCGATCAGGCCGCCAAGATCATCGCCGGCACCGCCCGGTCGATGGGCATCACGGTCGAATAAATCGACCGGATCCCGTGGGAGAGCTGGCATCGGCTCGGCATGAGCGCTCGCGCGAAGAGCGTTCAGAACAGACCACAACTCAGCAACTAGGAGATACGAATGAGCAAGACGAGCAAGGCATACCGCGAAGCCGCCGAGAAGGTGGACCGCAGTCGGCTGTACACGCCGCTGGAGGCAGCGAAGCTGGCCAAGGAGACCGGGTCGAAGAAGCAGGACGCGACCGTCGAGGTGGCGATCCGGCTGGGCGTCGACCCGCGTAAGGCCGACCAGATGGTGCGCGGCACCGTCAACCTGCCGAACGGCACCGGCAAGACCGCCCGCGTTGTGGTGTTCGCGGTCGGGGACAAGGCCGAGGCCGCCGAGGCCGCAGGTGCCGACGCCGTCGGTAGCGACGACCTGATCGAGCGGATTCAGGGCGGCTGGCTGGACTTCGACGCGGCGATCGCGACGCCCGATCAGATGGCGAAGGTCGGTCGCATCGCGCGCATCCTGGGCCCGCGTGGCCTGATGCCGAACCCGAAGACTGGCACCGTGACGCCGGACGTCGCCAAGGCCGTGTCCGACATCAAGGGCGGCAAGATCAATTTCCGCGTCGACAAGCAGGCCAACCTGCACTTCGTGATCGGCAAGGCCTCGTTCGACGAGAAGGCGCTGGCGGAGAACTACGGTGCCGCGATCGACGAGATCCTGCGGGCCAAGCCGTCGTCGTCGAAGGGGCGCTACCTGAAGAAGGTCGTCATTTCGACGACCACCGGGCCGGGGATCCCCGTCGACCCGTCGGTCACGCGTAACTTCGCCGAGGCGTAGGCGCGAGAACGTTTGCGGTGAAGCCCTGAGTCGGCGTCGGCGTCACCTAGCAGTCGATGTCGTATCGCAGCGGCTGCACGCCGCTGGGCCTTAGCGTCGGGAACGCCCGCTTCGCAGGGTGCGGTAGTCATCCTGGCATGGGTTCGATCCAATCATGGAGGACACCAGGCGTCTTGGTGGGGTAACTGCTCTGTCGGCACGTCAGCGAGCCGATAGGCGACGGCGACTCCGCGACCTGCCCCTGCCGCCGCAGCAGGTCGCGCGCGGGGAGCCGGGAGGAGGGATTTCCTCTCGCAAAAAGTTCGCTGTTCGGCCGTGACAACCGTCACAGTTTGATAAAAGTTGACCCATGCGTAAGTGTGTTCGGGTCATTTTGCTTGCATTGCTGGGCCTGCTGAGCACCGCGGTGCTCGGCACCCTGACCGCCGTGATGGCGGCCGTCAGTCTGGCCGCCACCGCGCTCATCGTGCCTGGCACTGGAACGCCGGACGCGAACCTGGTTGACAAATATCGGGAAAACTTCCGCGATTACTACATGCAAGACACGGCGTGCACCAACGACATGAACTGTGCCCCCAACAACACGGGCGATCCTGCGAACGAAGGCATGCTGGGCATCAACTATCCCGCATCATTCTGGCCGATTCCGTTGCCCGGCTGGTGTCCCAACTTGTCATGCGACACGTTCGACGTATCGGTTGGCAAGGGCGTGGACAACCTGGACGAGGCGCTGCAGGCTCTGCAGGATCTCGGCTACGACGGCGACATCGTGATCGCCGGTTATTCTCAGGGCGCCCGGGTCGCCACCATCGCGAAGATGCAGTTCGCCAGCGGCCAATGGGATGACCTGCTCGATCAGGTTGATTCGGTGGAGTTCGTCTTCATCGGCAACCCGAATCGGCCCAACGGTGGCATCCTGTCGCGATTTGGGGCCCTTGGGCACATCCCGATCCTCGACGTGACGACCGGTCAGCCCACACCCACGAATGTCGGTATCCCGACCGAGGACTGGGCGATCCGGTGGGAGGGCATCGCGGATTTCCCGCAGTATTTGCTCAACCCACTGGCGGTCGCCAACTCGCTCCTCGGGTTCTACTACGACCACGGCACGTATCTGGCGACCAACGAGGACAGCGATCCCGGAGAACTGCCAGCCGGTTATGACGTCGATACATGGCGGGAGATCACGTCGCATCCTGAGCAGTATCCGGGCATCGTCGATATACAGAAGTTCGGCGACACCACGTACTACACCGTCACGCCGAAGGTGTTGCCGCTCGTGCGGCCGCTGCATTCGATCCCGCTGATCGGCAAGCCGATCGCGGACCTGATCGAGCCTGCTTTGCGAGTGATCATCGAGGAGACGGGATACAACCGCAACATCTCATTCGGACAACCCACCGAGATCGGGCTTCTGCCGATCTTCAACCCGATCACGCTCTTCTTCAAGCTGGTCCCGGCGGTGTTCGTGGGCATCAACAATTTCCTCGCGAACTTCGGCTTGACCAAGGAGATCCCGCTCTCGCCGACCACGCCAGTGCCGGCCATCAATGGCGAGGAAGAGGACGACACCGACCTCACTCTGTTGGCCGGGGACAAGCTCGACGGATCATCCACTGCCAAGCTGGCGCTGATGCAGCGCAAGGGCGAGACTACCGGGGTCGATAACGCGAAGACGTTGATCGCCAACATTCAACCTGAGGGTGGTCTGACGCTGACCGAGGGCAACGAGTCGTTGGTCGTCGAGGGTAATGAGACCCCGGCAATCGAAGGCAACGAGTCGCCGGTCGTCGAGGGTAATGAGACCCCGGCAATCGAAGGCAACGAGACGCCGGTGATCGAGGGCAACGAGACGCCGGTGATCGAGGGCAACGGGACCCCGAGCCTCGAGGGAGCGGTCGGTTCCGAAGAGCCGCAGCAGACGGTGCTCGGGCAAACGCGAAACGGGAACGGTGAGGCTCTGGGCGAGAAGAACCTCGGCATTCTCGGCAAGGATCCCGAAGTCAAGAAGGACCCCGGCAAGAACTCGAACTCCGCGCAGAACCGCGTCGATGCCAACGGGCGTGGTGCGTCTTTGAGCTTCTCGCCGAACACCCCGGGCGTGGGTGCGAAGACTGGTGGCGAAGAAGCCAAGCAGACGGATCCCTCAGTGACTCCCGAATCTCCCAAGCCGCCCGACGGCGCAGAGAACTCCGACGACTCGCAGGACTCCCAACCGGCCGCGGCCTGATCTCGGCACGCTCAGGCATCCCGGCAATCGAGTCTGTGCGGACGCATGTTCGCTGTATGTCACGATTGGGCGCGTGAGGGGCATCATCCTGGCCGGCGGAAGCGGCACGCGTCTGCACCCCATAACTCTGGGCGTGTCGAAGCAACTGGTGCCCGTCTACGACAAGCCGATGGTGTACTACCCGCTCTCCACCCTGATGCTCGCCGGAATACGGGACATCCTGGTGATCACGACGCCTCACGACGCGGACGGCTTCGAACGTCTGCTCGGTGACGGATCGCGATTCGGCGTATCCATCTCCTACGCCAAGCAGCCGTCCCCGGACGGTCTGGCACAAGCGTTCACGATCGGCGAGACGTTCATCGGAACCGACACGGTGGCGCTCGTGCTCGGCGACAACTTGTTGTACGGCCCCGGATTGGGGAGTCAACTCAAACGATTCACCACCATTGACGGCGGCGCGATTTTCGCCTACTGGGTAGCCGAACCGTCCGCGTACGGCGTGATCGAGTTCGACGACAACGGCTTGGCGATTTCACTCGAGGAGAAGCCGGATCGGCCCAAGAGCAACTACGCCGTTCCGGGGCTGTACTTCTACGACAACGACGTCGTCGACATCGCACGGAAACTGAAGCCGAGTGCACGGGGCGAATACGAGATCACGGATGTCAATCGTTGCTATCTCGAGCAGGAACGGTTGCAGGTGCACGTGCTGCCACGCGGAACCGCTTGGCTGGACACCGGCACCTTCGACCAGATGACCGACGCCGCCGAGTACGTACGCACCATGGAGAGGCGCACCGGTCTGAAGATCGGGGCTCCCGAGGAGATCGCCTGGCTGCAGGGATGGATCACCGACGACGACCTGCGGGAGCGAGCTGAGCCGTTGGTGAAGTCGGGCTACGGCACGTATCTGTTGAGCCTCCTGGAGAGAGGACGCTGATGACGCGACTCCTCGTCACCGGTGGGGCGGGTTTCATAGGCTCGAATTTCGTGCGGTACATCATCGACCACACCGACCATCACGTCACGGTGCTCGACAAACTCACCTATGCCGGCAACCGCGCCTCGCTTGCCGGATTGCCGGATGACCGAATGACGTTCGTGCACGGCGATATCGCGGATGCGCCTCTCGTCGACGACTTGTTCACATCGGTCGATGCAGTCGTGCACTATGCGGCCGAATCCCACAACGACAGTTCGCTCGATGACCCGGAACCCTTTCTGCACACCAATCTCGCCGGTACCTTCACCCTGCTCGAGGCCGCGCGCAAGCACGGCACACGCTTCCATCACATCTCGACCGACGAGGTTTACGGAGATCTCCCTCTTGACGACCCGCGCCGCTTCACCGAGCAGACGCCGTACAACCCGTCGTCTCCGTACTCGGCGACCAAGGCTGGCAGCGATCTGCTTGTTCGTGCCTGGGTCCGATCATTCGGTGTCGCCGCCACCATTTCGAACTGCTCGAACAACTACGGCCCCTATCAGCACGTCGAGAAGTTCATTCCGCGACAGATCACCAACGTGCTCAGGGGAACCCGGCCCAAGCTGTACGGCGAGGGTCGCAACGTGAGGGATTGGATCCACGCCGACGACCATTCCTCGGCGGTACTGACCGTCCTCGAAAGAGGCCGTATCGGCGAGACATACCTGATCGGCGCCGACGGGGAAAAGGACAACAAGACCGTCATCGAGATGATCCTCACCCTCATGGGCCGACCCGCCGACGCCTACGACCGTGTCACCGATCGAGCTGGCCACGACCTGCGGTATGCCATCGACTCCACCAAGTTGCGCGAGGAACTCGGCTGGCAACCGCAATACCAGGACTTCGAAAAGGGTCTTGCCGCAACGATCCAGTGGTACCGCGACCATGAAGACTGGTGGGCACCGGCCAAAGATGCCACCGAGAGCTTCTACGCCCGGCTGGGTCAGTGAAGAAGGCTGCGAGTGACTGAATTCGGTAAACCCATGCGCGCCATTACAACTCCCATACCGGGTTTGGTCGTGTGGGAGCTTTCGGTGCACGGTGACAACCGGGGGTGGTTCAAGGAGAACTGGCAGCGTGAGAAGATGGTCGCGCTCGGGTTGCCCGACTTCAAGCCCGTTCAGAGCAACGTGTCGCTCAACGAGAGCGAAGGCACGACCCGCGGGATCCACGCCGAACCG
This sequence comes from Mycobacterium sp. E136, assembly GCF_001666865.1. NCBI lineage: Bacteria > Bacillati > Actinomycetota > Actinomycetes > Mycobacteriales > Mycobacteriaceae > Mycobacterium > Mycobacterium sp. E136. The sequence continues at coordinate 42,093 of NZ_LZJE01000318.1, read as the reverse complement.
TGGGACAAGTTCATCTCCGTCGCGACCGGTCGGATCTTCGGGGCATGGGTCGATCTGCGGGACGGCCCCACGTTCGGCACCACGTTCACGACCGAAATTGACCCGTCCAGAGCGGTTTACGTTCCTCGCGGCGTCGGTAACGCGTTCCAGAATCTGGAGCCGAACACCGCCTACATCTACTTGGTGAACGATCACTACTCGCCCGACGGGCAGTACACATCGCTCAACGTCGCAGATGAGACCGTCGCCATCGACTGGCCGATTCCGCTGGAACGTGCGGAGCTGTCTGAGAAGGACCGCGAGAGTCCCCGTCTGGCGGACGTCAAGCCGATTCTTCCGCGAAAAACCTTGGTGCTCGGTGCGGGCGGCCAGCTGGGCCGGGCACTCCGCGACGAATTCGCCGAGGCGTCCGAAGTCGAATTTGCCGAACGCGCCGACATCGACCTCACCGTCGCCGGTATCGAATCCGCACGCCGCTGGCGCGAGTACGAGACCATCATCAACGCCGCGGCCTATACGGAGGTTGACGCTGCCGAGACTCCCGAGGGCCGAGCGGCGGCGTGGGCAACCAACGTCGCGGGCGTGGCGGCGCTGGCGCGTACCGCGTCCGACAACAACATCACCCTGGTGCACATCTCCAGCGACTACGTCTTCGACGGCAGTGCCCCCGACCCTCACCGGGAGGACGACCCGGTGTCACCGCTCGGCGTGTACGGCCAGACCAAGGCCGCCGGCGACCTGGCCGTGGCGACGGTGGATCGGCACTACATCGTGCGCACTTCCTGGGTGATCGGAGAAGGCCACAACTTCGTGCGCACGATGCTGTCGCTGGCCGAGCGGGGGGTGAACCCATCCGTCGTCAGCGACCAACGGGGCAGGCTGACCTTCACATCCGAGATCGCCAAGGCGATCCGCCACCTGTTGGACAGCCGGGCGCCCTATGGCACGTACAACGTCACCGGTTCGGGATCGGTGACGTCGTGGGCCGATGTCGCGAGACGGACATTCGAACTCGCCGGTCATGATCCGAGCCGAGTCACCGATGTGACCACAGAGCAGTACTTTGCCGACGCCTCGAAGCCCGTGGCGCCCCGGCCGGCCAACAGTGTCCTCGACCTTGCGAAGATCCAGTCGATCGGTTTCGAGCCGGCCGATGCGGACGAGTATTTGGTCAACTACATCCAACGCTCCACCGGAGCTCGCTAGAGCTCAACGATTCTCGCCGAAGACACGCCCGAGCTCGGCCCGCGACCGGATTCCGAGCTTCCGGTATATCCGAGCCAGGTTGGTCTCGACCGTCTTCGGGCTGATGAACAGCGCAGTTGCCACGTCCTTGGTCGTCATTCCCGACGCGGCGAGCTCGGCGACGCGGAGCTCCGACGGTGTCAGGCCCATGCTGCCGTTGCTCGACGCGCCTGCCCGCGCGATCTCGGCGCGCGCCCGCCGCGCCCACAGCGGCGTACCCAACTCTTCGAACACACCCAAAGCCTCGGTCATCGTCGTGCGCGACGCCTCCTTCTGGCGCTGACGACGCTGTAACTGGCCGAGCAGCAACAAGGTTCGGGCCCGCTCGAACGGCATCGGCAGACGCTCGTGGTGCGTCAACGCCACCCGCGCCATGTCTGCCGCCTCGTCGACGTCGCCCCGCGCGGCCAGCCACAGACTGCGGCACCGCGCGCCCATCGCCAGCATCCACGGCCTGTCCAACAGACGGCCGTTGGTTTCCAGCGCGTCGATCATCGGCTCGGTTTCGGCGGCGCGGCCGAGCGCGACCATCGCCTCCACCGCGTCCGGCACGAAACCCACCGTGATGATCTCGGTACCGGGCAGGAACGGGAACCGGTCGACCATCGGCTGCAAGATCTGTAGCGCCTGTTCGTAGTTGCCCAGCGAGACCTCCAGGAACGCCAGGCTGATCGACGCCCAGTCCCCCAGACGCGGAGAACCACAAAGCTCGGCGAGCTCGATCGCCCTTCGTGCGACGTCGCGGGTCTCGTCCTGTCTGCCCGCGTATGCCGCGACCGCCGACTGGATGGTCTTGGCGACCACGCGCATGTGCTCGCCGCCGAGTTGTTGTGCCCGCTCGACGGTTTCCTCCGCGATACGGGTCGCGTCGTCATAGCGTCCCCGCCAGATCTCGATCAGCGCGCTGAACACCGCGACGAAGATCAGGTCGGTTTCGGCCCCCCGTTCGAGGCAACGCTGATGGACGAAGGCCATCTGTTGCATCGCCTCGTCCAACCGCCCGACGAACGCCAGCAGCAGAGCGTAATTGGCCCTGGCGCGGAACGCGATCGGCGCCTCGCTGCTGTGGTCCTGCAGCGCCAACGCCCGCCGGATGCCCGCCCAATCGACCCCTCGGCCACACATGCACGCGATGTTGGTGCGCACCGCCAGAACCTGGCTGGTGAGATCCGCGATCCCGACATCTTCGGCGTACGCCGCCGCCCGTTCCGCGCTCTGCAGCGCTGCGCCGAACTCCCCGGCGTTGAGACGCGCATAAGCCAACAACAGCAGCGTCCGCACGCGCACCTCGCGGTCACCCTCGTCGTGTTCGAGCGCCTGCTCGAGAAGGCCGACCGCATCGGTGAAGCTGTTGTGTTGAATCCGCATGGTGGCCAACAGATTCAGCGCCATGGCCCGGTGTACGCCACTTGGTACTCGCTCGGTCACACCGTCGAGCAGCGAACGGGCACGCTCCAAGTCACCCGCGTGCAGATAGTGGTCGGCGGCGCGAATGCGCCGCGGTGGTATGTCACCGCCGAGACCGATTGCCAGCTCGAGCATTTCGGCTGCCGCGGCGGGGGCACCGCGCGCACTGGCCGACTCCGCCGCGGTGTCCAACGCCTCCAACGTCACCGGGTCCGCACGAGCCGCGGCCAGCGCCATATGCCTGGCGCGCGACTCGGCGAGCACCACCGACTCCGCCATCGACCGGTGCATCGCGCGTCGCTCACCGGGTTTGGCGTCGGTGTAGACGCTGCGCGCCAGTAGCGGATGCGAGAACGCGACGGCGTCACCGTTGATCGTCACGATGCCCTTGTTCGCGGCCTCCGTCAGCAACTCGGCGGTGCGCTCGACGGTGCTGTCCGTGACGCGCGCCAACAGGTCGACGGTCGGGGCGGCCTCGCATGCGGCGGCCAGCAGCAGGACCTGCGTCTCCGGCTCGAGGCGGCCGATCCGTCTGCGCATCAACTCCGCCAGCGTCGCAGGTAGGACCGACTGCGAACCCCCCGCGTCGATTGCCCGCGCCAGCTCGAGCGCGTAGAACGGGTTGCCGCCGGAGATCTCGGCAATCCGGACCATCGTCGGTCGGGGGAATGTCCGGCCGAGCCGCGTCGAGATCAACGCGTGCAGGCCGCCGAGGCTCAGCGGGCCGACATTCACCCGGCGCACATCGGGCGAATCGCCCACCCGCAGCCAACCCGCCGCACCCGGGCCCTCGTGTTCGGCGCGTTCGGTGACCAGCACGCCCACGTGACCGCTGAAGCGTCTCGCGGCGAAGGCCACCACGGCCTGACTCGACGGGTCGAGCCATTGCACGTCGTCGAGAGCGACCAGCACCGGCCCGTCGTCGCAGAGCCGCCCGACGGCGGCGGTGAACGCCGCGGCCACCGCGCCCTGGTCCGTCGGCGGACCCTCGCTGTCGGCCCGCAAAAGCACGCGGTCGACAGCGAGACACTGCACATCCGGCAGGCCGACGAAGACATCAGAGGGAATGTCGCCAAAAAGATCGGCGACGGCCGCATACGCGAGGGTTGTCTCGGCCTGCCCGGCCCGCGCCGTCAGAATCCGGAAGCCGCGATCACGTGCCGTCGATATCCCTGCGAGCCACAGGGTGGTCTTCCCGGCTCCGGCGTCGCCCTCGAGGACCAGGGCAGAGGGTCCGCTGTCGACGGATTGCAGGAAATCGCTCACCGCCCGAGATTCCGCCGGACGCTCGATTACGCCGGACACCAATGACCACACCCCTCATCGACAGCAAATATGAGGATAGTCCGCCGGCCCGCCGGATCGTAGTCCCGGGGCCCAGGGATGTGCGGTTAAGAGATGTGCCCACCCGCAATGTCAGGTTGTGAGGGGACCTTCGGCAACGTCAGAGCGGTGACACCGGATCCGAGTCCCGACCTGAGCGGACAGCCGCTGATGCGGTGCGCCTGCAGCGAGGCAGGTCCGGGACACGAGCTCCCGCGAGCCGGCGCCGAAGACGCCGTAGAGCACCTCGTCGCTGGGAACGGACAGCGTGATCAGCAGCTCGATGGGAGTGCCCTCGTCGGTGGCGAGGGCCGCCGCGGCGTCGAGGCGCGACACCAGATCCTCGACGGACTGCTCACTGAGTTCCGGCAGGTACCATTCCGCCAGGTAGCACGCGGACTCCCCACTCCCGCTCATCTGTCGAACGGTAGCGACTCATCCCGTCGAGCGAATCGGGGATTTCCCTACGTCTTGTCCCTTAGGCGGCGACGCCGGGCTTCAGGTACGTCACGAGGCTGACGTCGATGCCCTCGTCGATGAAGTACCACTGGCAGCCCTTGAGGTACTTCATGTAGCGCTCGTAGTTCTCCTCGCCGGCGGCCGCGATTGCGGCGTCCTTGTTCCGTTCGAGGCGATCGGCCCAGATGCCCAGCGTCTTGATGTAGTGGTTGCGCAGCGAGATCGCCTCGGGCACCTGAAAGCCCGCCTTCTCGCCGTGGTCGATCATCATTTGCGTAGTCGGCAGGCGGCCACCGGGGAAGATCTCGGTGATCATGAACTTGATGAAGCGGGCCATCTCGAAGGTCAGCTTCTTACCGCGGGCGGCCAGGTCATACGGGTGGTAGCCGACGCTGCTCTGGATCGTCATCCGGCCGTCGTCGGGCAGGATGTCGAAACACGTCTTGAAGAAGTCGTCGTAGCGCTCGAAACCGAAGTGCTCGAACGCCTCGATCGAGACGATGCGGTCGACGGGGGAGTGGAACTGCTCCCAGCCCTCCAGCCGGACGTCGTAGGTGCGCTGCGTGTCGACCTTGCTCAGCAGCTGATTGCAGTAGGCCTGCTGATTCTTCGACAGGGTCAGCCCGATCACGTTGACGTCGTACTTCTCCATCGCGCGCTGCAGGGTCAGACCCCACCCGCAGCCGACCTCCAGCAACGTCATACCGGGCTTGAGGTCGAGCTTGTCCAGGTGCTGGTCGACGTTGGCGACCTGCGCCTCCGACAGCGTGGCATTCGGGCCGGTGAAGTATGCGCAGCTGTACTTGCGCGTCGGATCCTGAAAGACGCCGAAGAAGTCGTCCGACAGGTCGTAATGCGCCTGGATGTCCTCGAAATGAGGCCGCATATCCTTCGTGCCGGTTGAATTGTCAGACATATTTCCCCTGCTTGGCCTTTCCCAATGCGTGACGCGAACTCGCACGTCGTCACGTGATGATCTGGTCATACACACTATCGGTCGGTGCGAGCCAGACCCTAATTCGGCAGGCCGCCACTCCGGCGGCAATTCGCGCGGCCGATTTACTTCTGCAGCGTGAACTGGTTGACGTCGATGTATCCGACGCGGAAACCGTGCGCGCAGCCGGTGAGGTAGTGCATGTAGCGGTCGTAGACCTCTTGTGACTGGACGGCGATCGCCTCGTCCTTGTGGGTCTCCAGCGCCGCTGCCCAGCAGTCCAGGGTGCGGGCGTAGTGCGGCTGCAGGCTCTGACGGCGGGTCAGCTCGAAGCCGGCCTTCTCGGCGTGCTCCCCAACCAGCTCGATCGTCGGCAGGTAACCACCGGGGAAGATCTCGGTGAGGATGAACTTGACGAACCGGGCGACCGAGAAGGTCAGCGGCATCCCCTGTTCGGCCATCTGCGGCAGCGTGAGCGCGGTGATGGTGTGCAGCAGCATCACCCCGTCATCGGGCAGCACGCGGTGAGCCATGGCGAAGAAGTCGTCCCAGCGGTCGCGGCCGAAGTGCTCGAACGCGCCGATCGACACGATCCGGTCGACGGGCTCGTCGAACTGCTCCCAGCCCTGCAGGAGCACGCGCTTGGAGCGGGGGCTGTCCGATTCGGCGAAGACCTTCTCGACATGGGTGTGCTGGTTCTCGCTCAGGGTGAGGCCGACGACGTTGACGTCGTACTTCTCGACTGCCCGCAGCATCGTCGAGCCCCAGCCGCAGCCGACGTCGAGCAGCGTCATGCCGGGCTCGAGACGCAGTTTGCCCAACGCGAGGTCGACCTTGGCGCGCTGGGCCTCCTCGAGCGTCATGCCGTGACGCTCGAAGTAGGCGCAGCTGTAGGTCTGCGACGGGTCCAACCAGAGCCGGAAGAACTCGTCCGACAGGTCGTAGTGCGCCTGGACGTCGGCGAAATGCGGCGTCAGGTTTCGTGTTGCGGCCATCGTGTGCCTTTCTGGGCGGAATCAAAGCTCGCGTCGCCTGTGACGTGTCAAGCCCGAAGCACTCGCAACGAATGTACGCGCCGCCGTTGCCGCTGACCAGTCGAGCGAATGTTTGCGGAGGCGTCAAATAGTTGCCGCGAAAGTGGTTTTCAGCTCGCCGATGATGTCATCCCACAGCGGCTCGGGAAGTTCGTGCCCCATACCGTCGAACAGAACCAGCCTGGCGTTCTCGATGGCCTTGGCGATCGCCTGCCCGCCGGAGGGCCGCATCAGTTTGTCCGCTTTGCCGTGCAGAACCACGGTGGGCGCGGTGATCTCGCGGTCGTAGGGCAGGAGGCTGCCGCTGCCCAGGATCGCCGCGAAATGCCGGCCGATTCCCGCTGGGTAGTAGGACCGGTCGTAGCCCTCGATCGCGTCGGCACGCAGCCGCTCCTCGGACGCGGGGAACCCGGGGCTGCCGATGATCTTGCTGACCCTGACCGCGTTGTCGATGATCGCCTCGCGGGTGGAGTTTTTCGGACGCTGCAGGATCGCGAGCAGCTGGCGCGGACCCGGCGGAGGCAGCAGCGCCTGGTTGTTGCTGGAGAAGATGATCGCGAGCGTCTGGGTGCGCGGCTTGTGTCGCGCGGCGAACACCTGGGCGATCATGCCGCCCATCGACGCCCCGACGATGTGGGCGCGGTCGATGCCGAGATGGTCGAGCAGCGCGGCCGCGTCATCGGCCATGTCTTCCAGCGTGTAGCCGGCGGGGCTGCGCATTCCGAGGAACGAGCGCAGCATCCGCGGCACCAGCGGGGTGTCGGTGCGCACCCCGTGCAGCTTCGACGACAGCCCGACATCGCGGTTGTCGTACCGGATGACCCGCAACCCCTGGTTGGTCAGCCGCTCACAGAAGTCCTTGCGCCACATCAGAAGTTGCGCGCCGAGGCCCATGATGAGCAGCACCGCCGGATCTCCCGCGTCGCCCATGTCCTCGTAGTGGATGTCGAGAACTCCCGACTTGGCGACCCCGGTTCGGACCTGCATTCAGCCCCGGACCTCGCTGTCGAGTTCCTCGTCATGCTCCCTGCTGACCTCGACCATGAAGTTGGCGAAGTAGCCGGTCAGCTGCGGATCCGACATCATCTGCCAACTCGGCGCGAGCAGTTTCATGTAGCGCTCGACGTAGAGGAACTGCTTGCCGATCAGCACCAGTTCGCGCGGCAGCTTGACGTCGTAGACCTCGGCGAGCGTCGACAGTTGCTTGCCGATCTCGGCGTAACTCATGTCGCCCAGCGTCGACATCGTCAGGGGCGTCGCGAACTTCTCGAGGTCCTTGGCCGCCTGCGCCTCGGGCTTCATGGTGCCGACGGCGCCCATCAGCACGACGATCTTGCCCGCGGCGGCGTGGTCCTTCTTCACCAGCAGCGCGTACACCAGCTCGCGCAGCAGCCATCGGGTGCGCGGATCGATGCGGCCCATGATGCCGAAGTCGAAGAACACGATCTTGCCGTCGTCGTCGACGTAGAGGTTGCCCGCGTGCAGGTCACCGTGGAACAGGCCGTGCCGCAGGCCGCCTTCGAAGACGGAAAACAGCAGCGCCTTCACCAGTTCGGTGCCGTCGAAACCCTTCTGACGGATGGTCTTGACGTCGTCGATGCGCGTGCCCTGGATGCGTTCCATCGTCAGCACCCGCTCGCTGGTGAGGTCCCAATATACCTGCGGCACACGGATGTTCTTGCCCAGCGGTGAGGCGTGCATGTGCGACACCCACGCGTCCATCGACTGCGCCTCGAGCCGGAAGTCGAGTTCCTCGGCTAGGTTGTCGGCGAAGTCGGCGACGACGTCCTGTGCGCTCAGGCGCTGACCCAGCTTGGCGAACTCGACCAGGCGCGCGCCCCGCTTGAGGATCTGCAGATCCGCTGCGACCCGCCTGCGGATGCCCGGTCGCTGGATCTTGACGACGACCTCTTCACCGCTGTGCAGCGTCGCGTAGTGCACCTGCGCGATCGACGCGGACGCGAACGGCTTCTCGTCGAAGCTCTTGAAGAGGTTCGAAGGTTCGTCGCCGAGGTCCTCGACGAACAGCTTGTGCACCTCTTTGGCATCCGCGGGCGGGACCCGGTCCAGCAGGCTGCGGAACTCCTTGGACAGCGGCTCGCCGAACGCGCCCGGACTCGACGCGATGATCTGACCGAACTTGACGTAGGTGGGGCCCAGATCGGCGAACGTCTGCGGGATCTGCTTGATGATCTTCTGTTGCAACGAACCGCGGCCGGCGATCTTCGACACCACCCGGGCGCCGGTGCGGGTGACCTGCCAACCGGTCGCGCCGATGCGGGCAGCCTCGATCGGCAGCGGGACCTTGTCCAGCTTGGCTCCGTCGCGGTGCTGCGGCTTTCGCGTGGCACTCATAGGGGCCAGTGTCTCAAAATCCGCGGTGGCCCGTAAAAACGTGTGGACGGGCTCACAGTGGTCAGGCCTCGGCGAAGCTGCGTTCGACCTCTTCGCGGCTGAGGACCTCGTCGTCGCCCAAACGGTACGACGGCAGCGTGTGCGGCAGATCGGTGCCCGACGCGACCCTGGCCTGGGCCTGCTGGAACTCCGGGATCGGGCCCTGCACGAGGTGCAGCCCGTTGATGACCGACCAGACTGTCGCGCGCCTCGTGGTCTGCTCGACGATGTTGGGATCCTTGTGCTGGATCAGCTGCTTGGCCCAGCGCGGCATGGTGTCGCGGATGGCCCAGTTGATCGCGCTCTGCGCCAGTGGCAGGCCCGGTCCGGTCGCAACCGCCGTGCCGTGCGTGACGGCCAAGCGCGGCAGGTAGGACTCCAGGCACTCGGCGACCTCGGCCTTGGTCTCGGGCAGATCGGTGCCGCCCAACGCGTGGCCGACCCGCACGAACTCGCGGTAGTAGCGATCGATCTTCTTGCCGCGCAACGGGTTTGGATGGTAGAGCTCGTGTGCGGTGGCCAGCCCCCACACCACGGTGGCGTAGTTCCAGCGCAGCCAGTCCGGGTCGTCGGCGTCGTAGCGGGCGCCGTCGGGGCGGGTGCCCTTGATCGTGTGGTGCATCGAGCGCACCGCCTTCGCCAGGCGCTCGGCGGTCTCGGTCGAGCCGTAGGCGGTGCCGATGAAGAACGCGATGGAATGGCCGAGACGTACCGCGGCCCCCTTCGGGTCGATCTCCGGTCGGCCGACACCGTTCTCGTCACGTTTGACCAGCCGTGAGTGGTGCATGCCCATCCAGTAGATCGACGGGTCAAGACGTTCCATGAACGCCGCGCACTGCAGGCCGAAGATGAGGGCCTGCATGTGCGAATGCACGTGCCACACCGCGCTGCCGGGCCCGAACCAGCCTGGATCTCCGACCGGCGCGGCGAACTCCATCCCCCGGAAGTAGTTGCGGCGCACGTCCTTGTCGAAGCGCTGGTTGAGGAACTCACCGATGAACTGGTGCGGCAGCAGGATCACGTCGGCTCCTCGAGTTCCCGATTCTGGTCACGGCTGTCGCCAGAATACAGTTTGGTCACGTATGTGACCAGAGTTGGCGCGCGTCGGCCTACGCTGAGGCCGTGACCAGTCCCACGCGATGGGCCGGCGTACCGCTGACGGACCGCCGCGCCGAACGCCGTGCACAGCTGATCGACGCCGCCTTCCGGTTGTTCGGCGACGGTGGCGAGTCCGCCGTGTCGGTGCGTTCCGTCTGTCGTGAATGCGGGCTGAACACGCGCTACTTCTACGAGAGCTTCGCCGACACCGACGACCTCCTCGGCGCCGTCTACGACCGGGTGAGCGCCCAACTGGCCGAAGCGGTCGAGGCGGCCATGTCGCAGGCCGGCGATTCGCTACGGGACAGGACCCGGGCGGGCATCGCCGCCGTGCTCGGGTTCAGCTCCGAGGATCCCCGCCGCGGCCGGGTGCTGTTCACCGATGCGCGGTCGAACCCGGTGCTGGCGGCGCGCCGCGCGGCGACGCAGGACCTGTTGCGCGAGGGCGTGCTCACCGAGGGCTGGCGGCTGCAGCCGGACACCGACTCCGTGGCCGCACTGGTCGGCGCCGCCATGTACACGGGCGCGATGGCCGAGCTGGCGCAGCAGTGGCTGGCGGGCCGGCTGGGGACCGATCTGGACGCGGTGGTCGAACACGCCGTCAGCCAGGTGTTGCGGTAGCGAAGTTCTCCGTCAACGCACCGACCACCGGGGCCCACACCGGCTCGGGAAGGTCGTGGCCCATACCGTCGACGACGACGTAGCGCGCGCCCTCGACGGCCCGCGCGACCGTGCGGCCGTTGCGCGGTCGCACCATAGGGTCCTTCGAGCCGTGGACGACGACCGTGGGCGCGGTGATGCTCCGGGTGTAGCGCAGCAGGCTGCCGGTGCCGAGGATGGCGTCGAACTGACGCAGCATGCCCTGCGGGTAGTCGCTGCGCTCGCGCAATTCCCGCACCCGGCGCTGCAACTGTTCGGTCGGCGGTAAGAAGTTGGGCCCGTTGATGATTGCGACGTTGCGGACCTCGTGGGCCAGCCGCTGCTCTAACGGGGCGTCACGGGGCGGCGCGCCGAATGCCAGACGGATCACCCGCAGCGCAGGCAACGACGAAAGCGGCGTGCCCGCGCTCGTCATCACCAGCCCCAGCGACGCCACCCGGCCGGGGTGGCGGCCCGCCAGCACCTGCGCGATCATTCCGCCCATCGAAGCGCCGACGATGTGCGCGCATTCGATGCCGAGATGGTCGAGCAGGCCGCGCACGTCTTCGGCGAGGTCGACGAGCGTGTACGGCACCGGGCTGCCGCGGCCCAGCAGATACCGCAGCACCCGCGGATACACCGAACCGTCGGCGCGCTGCCCGTCGAGCTTCGTGGACAACCCGGTGTCGCGATGATCGAACCGGATCACCCGGTACCCCTGTTCGATCAGCCGGGCGCAGAACCCGTCGGGCCACATCGGCAATTGGGCGCCGACGCCCATGATCAGCAGCACCGGCGGGTCGGCGGGGTCGCCGAGGTCCTCGTAGAAGATCCCGACGTCCCCGCAGACCGCGGTGCCGCTTCGAACCTGCATGCTGTGCTTTCTACACCTGACCGCCGACCGGTTGCTTGCCCCACGGCGTCAACCACGGTGTCGGCTCCCAGTCTTCGAGGCCCGCCAGCAGCTCGTACAGCGTTGCGCCGTCGATGGTTTCGCGGATGATGTCGGCCTGTCCGGCGTGCCGGGCCAGCTCCTCGATCATGTGGAGGAACACCCACCGCACCGACCACGCCGGAACATCCTTGGGAAACCACGGCACGTGCGGCGGGATCGGCACGGCCGCACCCAGGTCGGCGGTTTCGATCAACCGGATGGTCTCGGCGTTCTGCTCGTCGAACCTGGCGAGGATGTCGGCGAGGGTCTCGTCCTCGCCCATGACGAACTCGCTCTGATAGTCGGCCTGCTGATCCGCCATCGGACGGCGGTCGCTCTCGGTCATCTCGGGCGCTGCGGCCACGCGCGCCATCCACCCGCGTTGACAGTTGGTGACGTGCTTGATCAAACCGCCGATCGACAGCGCGCTGACCGACGGTGTCGACCGCGCCTGTTCGTCGGACAAGCCGAACGCCACGGCGTGAAAGGCGTACTGCTGCGCGGCCAGGTATTCGCGCAGGCCCTCGCGCTCGTCGGCGACGGGTGGGGGCATAGCGGGCATATTCAGTTTCCTTTCGGGTTGGTGTGGGCGTAAAGGTCTCGGATGCACGCGATTTCGGCGCCGTGGTGGATGAGCTCGCGGTTGATGTGCAGGACGAGCGTGATGAGCGGATAGTCCGCGTAGGGGCCTTCGGCGGGTCCGCACGGCCGGCTCAGGTCGTCTTCGGACAACCCCCGTACGCCCTCGATCCAGGTGCTGTACTGCTCGTCGAGTTGTCCCAGCGCGGTCGGTGCGTCGGTGGCGTAGTGCCACGACTGGTAGTCGGCGGCCGGCGCGCCGAAATGGCTGTGGTTGCGCATCGCGAAGACGCCGACGATGAGGTGGGCCAGTCGCCAGGCGATCGTCGTGAACGGCGGTGGCGTCGGTTCGGGATACGCGAAGTCGATCCTGCCGTCGGGGTGGACCGTCCAGCAGTCCGCGACGGGCTGCCAGAAGTACTCGTCGTCGGTGAGCCCCTGGAACCGGGGGCGCAGGAAGTTGGTCCAGTGGAAGTCTGCCTGTTCGGCCAGCTCGTGGGTGATCGTCGTGGGCATACGATCACTTTGACAGGGTTATAGGACAGTTTCGGTCCTATGAGTGAGGCAGGCTGGGTTCATGTCGGAGACGACGAGCCGGGTGCTGCAGCTGTTGGGTCTGCTGCAGTCGCGCCGGGTGTGGACGAGCGAGGAGCTCGCCGGGCGCCTGGGCGTGACCACGCGCAGTGTGCGCCGCGACGTCGAGCGGCTGCGCGACCTCGGGTATCCGGTCCACGCCAGCAAGGGCCACGGCGGCGGTTATCAGCTCGGCGCCGGTGCGGCGCTGCCGCCGCTGCTGCTGGATCCCGACGAGGCCGTCGCGATGGCGGTCTGCCTGCGCCTGGCCGCGGGCGGGACGGTCGCGGGCGTGGGCGAATCGGCGTTGCGCGCGCTGAGCAAGCTCGATCAGGTGATGCCGTCGAAGCTGCGCTCGCAGGTGGCCGCGGTGCACGACTCGACCGTCACCCTGATGTCGCCGTCCTCGGATGCACCTGTGGCACCCGACGTATTGATGACGTTGGCGCGAGCATCCCGCGACCACGAGCACATCTCGGCCGGCTACGTCGACATCCGCGGCAATGCCACCCAGCGGCGGCTCGAGCCCTATCAGTTGGTCACCACGGGGCGGCGCTGGTACCTGCTGGCCTACGACCGCGACAAGCAGGACTGGCGCAGTCTGCGGCTGGACCGGATGAACGACGTGCGCGCGCAGGGGAGCACCTTCGCGCCCCGCGAGGCGCCCGATGCGGCGGCTTACGTGCAGCGGTCGATCAGCAGCTCGCCGTATCGATATGTCGCGCGTGTCCGCTTCGAAGCGCCGCAAAGCGTTGTCGCACAGCACTTCTCGGCGGCATCGGTGACGATCGAGCCCGATGGCCCCGACAGATGCATCGTCACCGCCGGCGCCGACGATCCCGAACGCATGGTGCTCTTCTTCGCGATGGTGGGATGTGACTTCGAGGTGCTCTCGCCGCCGGAGGTGGTGTGGGCGGCCGAGTTGGTGTCGGACCGGCTGGGGCGCAGCGTCAGCCGGTGAGCTCCAAACGGTCGGCGAGCATCAGGAACGCCGACGCGAACGGGTTGTCGGCGGTGTCGACGCGTAATTGCTCCCAGTCCAGTTGTTCGCGAACCGCGCGCACCGCGGGCAGCAGTCCGGCGAAGTCGCAGTGGTGTTCGTTGAGGGAGTTCAGTTTCTCGCGCATGACCTCGGTGGGGGCGAGCACGCGCATCCGCACCGCGAGCACGTCGTACTCCTCCGCGGCCAGGATGCTCTCCTTGTCGACCGGAACACCGTTGAGCCGGTGCAGCACGTCGATGACGAAGTCGTCCTCGACGCAGGCCTTGAACAGCCAGTCCTCCGGGGTGCGCTCGACGCGGAAACCGGCTTCCTCCAACGTCGCCGCCGCCTTCTCGGTATCGGGCTCGGCGACCACGAAATCGACGTCGTGAACGGGTTCCGGACCGCCGAACACCCACAGCGCGTAACTTCCGCCCAGGGCGAAGTCCGGGCCCGAAGCGCGCAACGCCGACGCCGCGCGCTTGAGTGCGTCGCGCAGATCATCGTTTCTCTGTGGCACTACTCTCCCGGGGCCGACTGATGGGCTGGCAGCCATTGTGGGTAGCTAGTACCCATGCAGATGCGGATGGCCACCTTCAACATCTTGCACGGGCGCAGCGTGCACGACGGGCTGGTTCACCGGGATCGCCTCGTGCAGGCCGTCCGGGAGCTCGATGCCGACGTCCTGGCTTTGCAGGAAGTCGACCTCGACCAGCCGCGTTCGGGGATGGCCGACCTGACCGCGGTCGCCGCCGAGGCGATGGGCGCGGTGAGCCACCGCTTCGTCGCCGCGATCTCGGGCACGCCGGGCGCCACCTGGATGGCGGCCACCGGTGACGAGCAGCCCGGTACCGCGGCCTACGGCATCGCGCTGTTGTCGCGGTTTCCCGCGGAGTCGTGGCAGGTGTTGCGGCTGCCGCGAATCCCGGTGCGGTTTCCGATGTATCTGCCCGGACCGAATCGGGTGAAGGTCGTCAACGAGGAGCCGCGAGCGGCGGTGGTCGGCCAACTGAACACGCCGCTGGGCCCGTTGACCGTCGCCAACACGCATCTGTCGTTCGTGCCGGGGTGGAACCGGATGCAGTTGCGGCGGCTGCTGCGCGACATGCGTGGCTTTCCGTCGCCGCGCGTGCTGATGGGCGATCTGAACATGGTGCCGCGGTCGGTCCGGCGATGGACGCGTCTGCATCCGCTCGCCGAGGCGATCACGTTCCCGTCCGACGAGCCCGACCGCCAACTCGACCACATCGTCACCGACGACCGCGGCCTGCGGGTGGAGCGGTGCTGCGCCCCGGAACTGCCGATCTCCGATCACCGTGCCCTCGTCGTCGACATCGCCAGGGACTGACCTGTATCCACACCGCGGTTTCGATCACCGCCACGTCGACCGCACGTAGGGTTTGGTTGTGCGGGTCATCTCGGCGGAGTCGACGGATCTGTTCGTCGGGCCCGCGGACGCGCCGCTGCAGATCGTGCGGGTGACCTACGCCGACGGCGCGGGCGAGGTGCGCGTCGACGGTGACGGCCTGACGGGTCACGCCCGTACCACCGCCGCTGACGGCAGCGTCGAGGTGGCGGTCGCGGTGACCGATCCGCGGCCAGGTGAGCAGCGGCCCGCGCGGGTCGCGACGGGTGATGGCATAACGCCGTTCGTGTTCACCGTCGCCGAGCCCGGTTGGGCGATGTTCATGATCAGCCACTTCCACTACGACCCGGTGTGGTGGAACACCCAAGCCGCGTACACCAGCTTGTGGAGCGAGGACCCGCCGGGCCGGTGCCGGCAGACCAACGGTTTCGATCTGGTCAGCGCCCATCTCGAAATGGCCCGGCGGGAGCCCGAATACAAGTTCGTCCTGGCCGAGGTCGACTACCTCAAGCCGTTCTGGGACACCCACCCCGAAGACCGCGACGACCTGCGCCGCTTCCTCGCCGAGGGCCGTGTCGAAATCATGGGCGGAACCTACAACGAACCGAACACCAACCTCACCAGTCCCGAAACCACCATCCGAAACTTCGTGCACGGCATCGGCTTTCAGCGCGACGTACTCGGAGCCGACCCGGCGACCGCCTGGCAGCTCGACGCGTTCGGCCATGACCCGCAGTTTCCGGGCATGGCCGCAGACGCCGGGCTGACGTCGAGTTCGTGGGCCCGTGGCCCGCACCATCAGTGGGGTCCGATGGCCGACCGCGGCGACCCCGAGCGCATGCAGTTCAGCAGCGAATTCGAATGGCTCGCCCCGTCGGGACGCGGGCTGCTGACGCATTACATGCCGGCCCATTACGCCGCAGGTTGGTGGATGGACTCGGCGCCGACGCTGCAGGCCGCCGAAGACGAGACGTATCGACTGTTCGCGTCGCTGAAGAAGGTGGCGCTGACCCGCAACGTGCTGCTGCCGGTCGGCACGGATTACACGCCACCGAACAAGTGGGTCACCGAGATTCACCGCGACTGGAACGCCCGCTACACCTGGCCCCGGTTCGTGTGCGCGCTGCCCAGGGAGTTCTTCGCCGCGGTGCGCGACGAACTGGGCGAGCGGGATGTCGATGCGTCGCCGCAGACGCGGGACATGAACCCGATCTACACCGGCAAGGACGTCTCCTACATCGACACCAAGCAGGCCAACCGGGCGGCCGAGGACGTCGTGCTCGACGCCGAGAAGTTCGCGGTGTTCGCCGGACTGCTCGGTGGCGCGACGTACCCCCAGGCGGCGTTGGCCAAGGCCTGGGTGCAGCTGGCCTATGGTGCACACCACGACGCGATCACCGGTTCGGAGTCCGATCAGGTGTATCTCGACCTGCTGACCGGTTGGCGCGAGGCGTGGGAGTTGGGCAGGGCGGCCCGAGACAGCGCACTGGCCGTGCTCTCGGGGGCGGTCGAGGAGTCGGTCGTCGTGTGGAATCCGGTCGCGCACAAGCGCACCGACGTCGTCATCGCGCGCATTCCGGAATCGATCGGGGCGGTGCGGGTGCTCGACTGTGCGGGCGAGGAGGTCCCGGCTCACGCCGAACATGGCGGTCGCACGGTCACGTGGATCGCCCGTGATGTGCCGTCGCTGGGCTGGCGGTCGTATCGGCTCGAGGACACGGATACGCCGACCGCGTGGGAAGCGGTGAGCGGTAACGAAATCGGCAACGACCATTACCGGCTGCGAGTGGACCCGGCGCGGGGCGGTGCCGTCGAGTCGCTCATCGAATCCGCTTCCGGCCGATCGCTGATCGCTGACGGTGCCGTCGGCAACGAGCTCGCGGTGTACGACGAATACCCGGCCCACCCGCAGGCGGGGGAGGGGCCGTGGCACCTGCTGCCCAAGGGGCCGGTGGTGTGTTCCTCGGCGGCGGCGGCCACCGTGCAGGCCTATCGCGGAACGCTCGGCGAGCGCCTGGTGATCCACGGCGCCATCGGCGACATGTTGCGCTACACACAGGTTCTCACGCTGTGGCACGGCGTCGCACGCGTCGATTGCCGGACGACGATCGACGAGTTCACGGGCGCTGACAAGCTGCTGCGGCTGCGCTGGCCGTGCCCGATACCCGGCGCGATGCCGGTCAGCGAGGTCGGTGATGCGGTGATCGGACGCGGTTTCGCGCTGCTGCACGAGCGCGGAGGTGATGCGGTGGACGCCGCGACGCATCCGTGGACGCTCGACAACCCGGCGTACGGCTGGTTCGGATTGTCGTCGGCGGTACGGGTGCGAATCGGCGCCGGATGTCGCGCGATGTCGGTCGCCGAGGTGGTCACGCCGACCGAAGACGCGTCCGCGGCGGCGCGGCCGCTGATGGTCGCGCTTGCGCGCGCCGGGGTCACCGCCACGTGCAGCGGTGCCGACAAGCCGCGCTACGGCGACCTCACCGTCGACTCGAACCTTCCCGACGTGCGGATCGCGCTCGGCGGTCCCGACCAAAACCGCTTCACCGCAGACCTTCTCGAAGCTGTGGACGCTGCCTACGCCGAAGAGGTGAAGCGGCAGCTCGACGCTACCGGCGCGGCCAGGGTCTGGGTCCCGGCCGCCGCACCACTGACGACGACCTGGGTGCCGAGCGCGGATCTGCGCGATGTGCGGGCGCTGCCGGTGCTGGTGCTGGCGGGGCTCGCGCTCGACGACGTCGTGGCAGGCGTGGTCGACGACCTGGCCGACTGGGAGATCGTCGTCGAGCAGACCGCGCCGGCCGACCTGCAGCCGTTCGAGAACCGGACGGTCGCGGTACTCAATCGCGGGCTGCCGGGGTTCGCGGTCGAAGCGGATGGGACGCTGAACCTGTCCCTGATGCGATCGTGTACGGGATGGCCGTCGGGCACCTGGATCGATCCGCCGCGACGCACGGCGCCCGACGGGTCCAACTTCCAATTGCAGCACTGGACACACGTATTCGACTATGCGGTGGTCTCCGGGGACGGGGACTGGCGTCGCACCGGAATACCCGCTCACAGCGCCGAGTTCTCGGCTCCTCTGCTGGCGGTGACGGACCACACGGGAGAGCCGGGCGCCCTTCCCTCGTCGGGTTCGCTGCTGGAGATCGAGCCGGCGGGATCGGTGCGCCTGGGAGCACTCAAGGCCGCAGGCAATCCATTGGCCGGCGGCAGCGCACGACCCGTTCACCCGTCGGACGGTGTCGCGATGCGACTGGTCGAAACCAACGGAACGACAACCGAAGTCACCGTCACCTCCGGGCTGCGCCGCGTGTCCGCCGCGGTTCGGGTGGACCTGCTCGAGCGCCCGCGGGTGCAGGAGGTCACTCCGGACGGGTTGTCGTTGCACGGCTTCGAGATCGCCACCGTGCTCGCGCGGTTCAACCTGCCACGGGTGCTGCAGGCCGACCATGCGGTGCTGGCGCCGGATGCCGAGGAGGCCCAGCCGCTCTACGCCCGGTACTGGCTGCACAACCGCGGTCCGGCGCCGCTCGGCGGGCTGCCCGCGGTGGCCCATCTTCATCCCCAACACGTGGAGATGTCGGATTCCCCTGTGCCGCTTCGACTCACGGTGGTCAGCGACTGCTGCGACGAGGTTCTGCACGGGCGGGTGCAGTTGCTGTGTCCGGACGGATGGACCGCGGAGCCTGCGGTGCTGCCGTTCATGCTGCCGCCCGGCGAACACCTGGACACCGGCGTGAGCGTGACACCGCCGGAAGGGGTGTCACCGGGGTTGTATCCGATACGGGCCGAACTCGCGTTGACGGGCGCGCACGTCTCGATCCCGCCTTCGTGGCGACAGGTGGTCGAGGACGTCTGCGTCATCGCGGTCGGTGCACCGCCGGACGACAGCCTGCTGCGGCTCGTCAGCGGACCCGAGCCCGTCGACGTGGTGGCCGGTCAGTCGGGACGGTTGACGGTCACCGTCGCCACCGACGCCTACGCCGACATCGCCGTCGAAGCGCATCTGATCAGCCCATGGGGTACGTGGGAGTGGTTGCGCCCCGCGGTATCCGGCGTCGAACTGGCCGCGCGCGGCACCGCCGAGATCGAGTTCGACGTCGCGCCGCCGGCTTGGGTGGAGCCGGGGGAATGGTGGGCGCTGGTCCGGTTGGCCGCTGCCGGACATCTGGTGTACTCGCCTGCAGTAAAGGTGACGGTCCGGTGAGCCACCCGTGGGCCGGCATCGCGGCGACGGTGGACGGGGTGCCGGTTTCGCTGGATGAGGTCGACGCGCGCGAGGCGTCGCTGCGTGGTTCGCGGATCGCCTCCGCGCTGCCGCGGCCCGGCACCAGCGAGGGCCGGCAGCTGCGGCGCTGGCTGACTCAGCTCCTGGTCGCCGAACGCGTCGTGGCCGCCGAGGCCGCGGCGCGGGGATTGCACGCCGACGACGCGCCCACCGAAGCGGAGGTACTGCCGGATATGCCCGTGCGGATGGAGATCGGCAGCGTGGCGGCGTCAGTGCTTGCCGACCCGGTGGCCCGTGCGGTGTTCGCGGAGTTGACGGCTTCTGTTGACGTCAGTGATGACCAGGTGGCGTCGTACCGGCAACGAAACCCGTTGCGCTTCAATACCACAGGTGAGATCGCCGAGCATCTGCGCGCCGCGGCGCGCCGTCGAGCTTTCCGGCTCTGGCTGGATGCGCGGTGCGCGGCGGACGTGCGTCTGGCGCCTGGGTACGAACACCCCGGTGACCCTCGACAACCCGACAACACCCACCGGCACTGATGGCCGATCTCACCCTCGCGCTCGATGTCGGCGGAACAAAGATCGCCGTCGGCCTCGTCGACGGCACGGGCACGCTGGTGCACCAGGTGAAGTTGCCGACGCCGCGCGGTGATGCGGAAACGATTTGGGCGGTGGCGGATTCGCTCATCACCGAGGCACTGGCCACCGCGGGTGGGCGGGTCCGTGGCGCGGGGATCGCCTCGGCCGGGCCGATCGACCTGACGGCGGGCACCGTGAGTCCGATCAACATCAACGCGTGGCAACGGTTTCCGATCGTCGAACGGGTGTCGACGGCCGTCGGCGCCCCGGTGCGCCTCGCCGGTGACGGCCTGTGTATGGCGATGGGAGAGCACTGGCGCGGTGCGGGCCACGGCGCCGACTTCCTGCTCGGAATGGTGGTCTCGACCGGCGTCGGCGGTGGGTTGGTGCTCGACGGCGCGCCCTACGACGGTCGGACCGGCAACGCCGGGCACGTCGGACACGTCGTCGTGGATCCGGATGGTGGGCCGTGCACCTGCGGCGGGCGCGGCTGTGTGGAGACCATCGCCGCGGGCCCGCGGATGGCGCAGTGGGCGCGCGAACACGGGTGGGATGCGCCCGCCGAAGCCGACGCCAAGGAATTGGCCGACGCCGCCAACGCCGGAGACGCCGTCGCCCTTCGGGCCTTCCGTCGCGGCGCGGTGGCCGTCGGCGCGATGATCGCGGCCGTCGGCGCGGTCTGCGACCTCGACCGCGTCGTGATCGGTGGTGGCGTGGCCAAGTCCGGGGCGCTGCTGTTCGACCCCGTCCGCGAAGCTCTCGCGTCCTATGCCGGGCTGGACTTCATTCGTGGGGTGCAGGTGGTGCCCGCCGAGCTCGGGGGTGACGCGGGCCTGGTCGGCGCGGCGGCGTTAT
Organism: Mycobacterium sp. E136; assembly: GCF_001666865.1. Classification (NCBI taxonomy): domain Bacteria; kingdom Bacillati; phylum Actinomycetota; class Actinomycetes; order Mycobacteriales; family Mycobacteriaceae; genus Mycobacterium; species Mycobacterium sp. E136. The sequence continues at coordinate 21,462 of NZ_LZJE01000318.1, read as the reverse complement.
TGCGCGAGCAGACGTAAACCTGCCCCTTTTCGCGGATTTTTGGGCAGTTATGCGTCTGTCCCCTACTGGCGTGTGGGCCCTCGCCGGGATATATCGCGGCGTTTTGGCTGTTGGGCGGGCGGCAGGCTATTCTGAACGGCGTTCCACCGAAGACCGTCGGTCACCGAGCAATCGGTTGAAGGTCCGGACGGGTCTGTTGTTCTTCGCGCAAGCGGCTCATCAGATACCCCGGCGGCCCACGCAGGAGGACGAGGCCAACACTATTGCTGCGCCCCGACCTGTCTGCGTCGGGGCGTTCGTCGTTTCCGGCCCGAAAGCCCTGCACTCCGGCCGATGGTCACCCATCCACGAGGAGGCATGCATGGCCAAGGCTGACAAGGCCACCGCGGTTGCCGACATCGCCGAGCAGTTCAAGGAGGCTTCGGCGACGCTCGTCACCGAGTACCGCGGGCTGACGGTGGCCAACCTCAAGGACCTGCGCCGTTCGCTCGGTGATTCCGCCACCTACACGGTCGCCAAGAACACGCTGGTCAAGCGTGCCGCGGCGGAGGCGGGCATCGAGGGGCTCGACGAGTTGTTCGTCGGTCCCACCGCGATCGCGTTCGTCAAGGGCGAGGCCGTCGACGCCGCCAAGGCGATCAAGAAGTTCGCCAAGGACAACAAGGCCCTCGTCATCAAGGGCGGCTATATGGACGGCCGCCCGCTGAGCGTGTCCGAGGTCGAGCGCATCGCCGACCTGGAGTCGCGCGAGGTGCTGCTGGCCAAGATGGCCGGCGCGATGAAGGCGAACCTGTCCAAGGCCGCCGGTCTGTTCAACGCTCCGGCGTCGCAGGTCGCCCGGCTGGCCGCCGCTCTGCAAGAGAAGAAGGCCGGCGAAGAAGCCGCTTAACCCGCCCCGACCTGCGATTTGTCGCGCACAGATCGCAACCAGATGTAAGTAGTAAGGAAAGGACCAAAAATGGCCAAGCTGTCCACCGACGAGCTGCTCGACGCGTTCAAGGAACTGACGCTGCTGGAGCTCTCCGAGTTCGTCAAGAAGTTCGAGGAGACCTTCGAGGTCACCGCCGCTGCCCCGGTCGCCGTCGCGGCTGCCGGCCCCGCCGCCGGTGGTGCCCCCGCCGAGGCCGCCGAGGAGCAGTCCGAGTTCGACGTCATCCTCGAGGGTGCCGGCGACAAGAAGATCGGCGTCATCAAGGTCGTCCGCGAGATCGTTTCCGGGCTGGGCCTCAAGGAGGCCAAGGACCTCGTCGACGGCGCTCCCAAGCCGCTTCTCGAGAAGGTCGACAAGGCTGCCGCCGACGATGCCAAGGCCAAGCTCGAGGCCGCGGGCGCGACGGTCACCGTCAAGTAACACCTCGCCGGCCAGTCCGGCGATACCACAACTGTGGGGTCGATCCAGCAAATGGGTCGGCCCCACAGTCGTTTTCCCGATGGGTCACAATCTGACCCCAGACACGTGTGGTGGCCTGCGGAGGTAGGCTACAGTGACTCAAGCCACAAGCGGGAAGACCTGTGGCGTGACGATGATTGGCGGAAGGATCTCGCGTGGGCATTGGTATCCAGATTGAGGGACTGACCAAGTCCTTCGGCCCCCAGCGAATCTGGGAGGACGTCACCTTCGACTTGCCGCCGGGTGAGGTCAGCGTTCTGCTCGGCCCCTCGGGTACCGGTAAATCCGTGTTCTTGAAGTCCCTCATCGGGCTGCTGCGCCCCGAGCGCGGCAAGATCATCGTCGACGGCACCGACGTGATCCAGTGCACCGCCAAGGAGCTCTACGAGATCCGCACGCTGTTCGGCGTGATGTTCCAGGACGGCGCGCTCTTCGGCTCGATGAGCCTCTACGACAACACCGCTTTCCCCTTGCGTGAGCACACCAAGAAGAAGGAAAGCGAGATCCGCCAGATCGTCATGGAGAAGCTCGAGCTGGTCGGTCTGGCCGGCGACGAGAACAAGTTCCCCGGCGAGATCTCCGGTGGTATGCGCAAGCGTGCCGGCCTGGCCCGCTCGCTGGTGCTCGACCCGCAGATCATCCTCTGCGACGAGCCCGACTCGGGCCTGGACCCGGTTCGTACCGCTTACCTGAGCCAGCTGCTCATCGACATCAACGCGCAGATCGACTGCACGATCCTCATCGTGACCCACAACATCAACATCGCCCGCACCGTGCCCGACAACATGGGCATGCTGTTCCGCAAGCACCTGGTGATGTTCGGGCCGCGTGAAGTGCTGTTGACCAGCGACGAGCCCGTCGTCCGGCAGTTCCTCAACGGTCGTCGTATCGGCCCGATCGGCATGTCCGAGGAGAAGGACGAGTCGACGATGGCCGAAGAGCAGGCCATGATCGACGCCGGCCACCACGACGGTGGCGTCGAGGAGATCGAGGGTGTGCCGCCGCAGATCCAGGCGACGCCCGGTATGCCCGAGCGCCAGGCCGTCTACCGCCGGCAGGCCCGGGTGCGCGAGATCATGCACACCCTGCCGCCCGCCGCGCAGGAAGCCATTCGCGAAGACCTCGAGGGCAGTAGCCAGTCTTCGTCGAATCAGTTCGGCGACGCTCCGACGACCCGGCACCGCACGGTCGACGACGAGGCGCCGACGGGCGCCATCCCGCGCGCGCAGCAGTAAGCCGCGACCGTGGACGCCGAGCCCGCGGCTCGCGTTCCGAAAGCCCGCACTCAGAAGGCCGGCCTTCAAAAAGCGACGTTCTGCCGGATCTGCGAGCCGCTCTGCGGCATGATCGCGACCGTCGAAGACGGCCGGTTGACCGAGCTGCGTCCCGATAAGGACCATCCGCTCTCGGCGGGATTCGCGTGCCAGAAGGGCATCGCGTTCGCGGAGGTGGTCAACGACCCCGACCGCGTCACCACCCCGCTGCGCAGACGCGCTCGCGCTGACGGTCTTCGCGCGAACGATCCCCCGCAAGCGGGAGGTGCCCCCACATCCGACGGCGGCTTCGACCCGGTGAGCTGGGACGAGGCGATGACCGACATCGCCGCCCGGCTCGGCGACATCCACCGCAGGCACGGCGCCGGCGCGATCGGTTGGTACTTCGGCAACCCGGGAGCGTTCAGCTACTCCTACACCCTGGCGCTCAACATGCTGATGGCCGGATTCGGGCTCGGTCTCTTCGGTCGCGGTCGGGGTCTGCACGTCTTCACCGCCGGTTCGCAGGACGTCAACAACCGCTTCGTCGCCAGCCAACTGCTCTACGGGTCGCCGCTCGCGCTGCCCGTGCCCGACGTGTTGCGCACGGATCTTCTCGTGGTCATGGGCGCCAACCCGGTCATCTCGCACGGCAGCGTGCTGACCGTGCCGCGGATCCGCGATCACATGCACGACATCGTCAAACACGGCGGCCGGGTGCTGGTGATCGACCCCCGACGGACCGAGACCGCGGCCCAGTTCGAATGGCTGGGCATCGTCCCGGACGGCGACGCCTACCTGCTGCTGTCGCTGCTGCACGTGATGTTCGGTGAAGGGCTCGTCGATCGGGCTCGACTGGAGCGGCTGGCCGACGGTGCGCGGTGGCTCGAGCGGTTGGCCGCGCCGTTCAGCCCCGAAGTCACCGAGGTGCACACCGGCATCGATCCCTGGACAGTGCGCGGCCTGGCCCGTGACCTCGTCCGCACCCAGCGAGCGGCGGTGTACGGCCGCGTCGGTACCAGCATCGGTGAGAACGGAACATTGACGACGTATCTCTTGGACGCGGTCAACCTGGTCGCGGGCAATCTCGATGTCCCCGGCGGCAGCATGTTCGGCCGGCTCGGACTGCCGGGGGAGCGGTGGCTCAACATGGCCGGCGGGGCCCTGCTGCGCACCGTCTACCGGCGCAAGCGCTCGCGCATCGGCGACTTTCCCTCCGTCCTCGGGTCCGAGCCCGCGGGAGTGATGGCCAAGGAGATCACGACGCCGGGACGCGGACAGGTCAGGGCGCTGTTTGTCGGCGCGGGCAACCCGGTGCTGTCGGTGCCCAACGGCGACGAACTGGAGACCGCTCTGCGGTCTCTGGAGCTGATGGTCGGGATCGACCTCTACGTCAACGAGACGCTCGCGCACTGCGATTACGTGCTGCCCGCGACGTCGATGTATGAGCGTGACGACTTTCCGCTGCCGTTCCAGACGCTGCAGCCCACGCCGTTCCGACAGGCCACCGAGGCCGTCATCGCGCCGGTGGGGCAGGCCCGGCGCGGAGTGGGAGATCATCGACGACCTGACCGCCAGGATGTGGCGGTCCACGCCGGGCCTGACCATGCTCGCCGTCGTCCGAAAAGCGTTGTCCATGTTCGGGGTTCGCTTCAATCCCCGGATGCTCGTCGACGCGGTGATCCGGCTGGCCGAGGGCGGCGATCGGTTCGGTCGACGGCGCGGGTTGAGCTTCTCCAAGCTCACGGCCGATCATCCGCACGGCCTCGTCCTCGCCGACCGTCTGCGCGCCGGGGTGCTCCGCGACACCGTCGTCTACCGCGGTCGTCGGGTGCGGCTGCGCCACGACGAGATCGCCGCCGAGGTCGACAAGCTGACGCGCCGCAGCGTGGCCGATGGTTATCCGATGCGGCTGATCGGCATGCGGGAGGCGCCGTCGGAGAACTCGTGGATGCACAACTCGCCGCTGCTGATGCGCGGCGAGCGCACACATCGGGCGCGCATGCACGTCGACGACGCGGCCACCCTCGGCATCGTCGACGGCGACACCGTGCGCATCTCGTCGCCGCACGGCGAGATCGAGCTGCCGGTCCTCGTGACCAAGGACATCGTCGCCGGGGTGGTCGCGGTGCCGCACGGATGGGGCCACAAGGGCACCGCCGGATGGCGTGTGGCCAACGGCGCCGGCGGTGCCAACGTCAACCGCTTGATGTCCAGCGATCCCGCCGACATCGAGAGCCTGGCCGGGATGGCCCGGCTGACCGGCGTGCCGGTGCGCGTCGAGCGCGCGGCCGCGCAGCCCGAGCGCGCGCAAACTTCCGCATAAGGCCGATTCGCGGCCAGCAAACCCGTTATCTTTCTCCCGTCGTCAAGCGGGAGAGGTCATGGTCGACCGGTTTCTGATGTGGTTGAGCGCGGGTGTCGTCACCGCGGGAATGTCGGCGGCCATGGTGGCCGGTGCAGGTGTGGCGATCGCCGACGACGGCTCGTCGTCGAACGCCGGTGGGACGAGCAGTTCCGAGTCATCGAATTCGGCTGACAGTCCGAAGGATTCGACCGATTCCCCGGCCGCCGCCGCGGCCGGTACGCAAACGCCCGGGTCGAACGCCACCCGCACGACCGGTGGCCCGCCGCGCACCCGGGTCGGCGCTCGACGCGCGGACGATGCGGCAGACGCCGCGAAGAAGTCCGACGCCACCGATGCGACGGACCGCAAGCCCGACCGGAAGCGCCCCGGTGCGACCCGCAAGAATGCCGCCACCACTACAGCGCAGGCAAACGACAGCACCCCCGCCGACAACGCCGCCAACGAAGGCCCATCGAACGAAGGCCCCGCCAACGACGGCGCCGAAACCGACGTCGACGCCGGCCAGGAGACGGAAACCGGCACCGCGATCACCGAAGAGCAGGTCACAGAGCAGACCATCGAAGAGGTCGTCGCCGACTCGCGTTCGGACCGTGACCATAGCGCCGACCAGACGACCACCGCGCTCTCGCGCAACGTCACCCGCATTGTGGCGGACGAGCACACCGTCGTCCGAATCGAAGCCGACAAGGTCGCCACGACGGCCGTCGCCGACACGACGGTCGGCACCGGCGTCCAATCCACCGAAGAGCGCACGGCGGTCGTCCTCGAGCAGCCGGAGGAGAACCTCGTCGAGCAGGAGTTCGCCGTCCAGCAGGTCGCCTACGCGACTCCGCTGACCGCGACGACGGCGACCGCGCCTCAGATTCCCACCCTCATCCGCGTGATCGGCACGATCGTGTTCGACCTGTATGGGTTGGCCACCCGGATCCTCGGCGGCCCGCCGATCCTCCCGGCGAACAGCACGGTCACCGTGCGCTCCTCGACGCTGCGGATCGACTGCGCTTGCGCCGAGGGGGAGGGCAAGGAGGTGCCCGCCGACTGGTACATCCCCAAGACCGCCGAGGACGCGCCGCCGGACCGGCTCATCTACCTCCAGCACGGCTTCCTCGCCAGCGGCCCCTGGTACAGCCACACCGCGGCGGCGCTCGCCGAACGCACGAACAGCATCGTCGTCGCCCCGACGATCACCTCGAACTTCTTCGCCCTCGACGGATGCTGGCTCGGAGGCGCGCCGATGCACGAGGCGATGGCGGGCCTGTTCAGCGAGGGGAACAACGCGCTGGCCGACAGTGCACACGCAGCGGGCTACGACGGGCCGATCCCGGATCGTGTCGTGCTGGTGGGCCACTCGCTCGGCGGTGGCGCGGTCTCCGGTATGGCGGGCCACATGGCCGGCGACACCCGCGTCGACCGGCTTGCGGGGGTCGTGCTGCTCGACGGCGTCGCCCTGGGAGATCCTGCGCAGATGACGGCGTCGCTGAAGAAGGTTCCGCTCGACATCCCGATCTACCAACTCGCCGCCCCGGTCTACATGTGGAACAACTTCGGCGCCGGCCTCGACGCGCTGGCCGCGGCGCGCCCCACCGGATTCATCGGCGTGACATTGGTCAATGGCTCGCACGTCGACTCCATGCGCGGCGGCAATCCCCTCATCCAGTTCGCCCAGGAGCTGGTCGCCGGGTTCACGCGTCCCGAGAACGCCGCGGCCGCGCAGATGCTGATGGTGGGCTGGGTCAACGACATGTTCGACCCGACGAGCTCCGAGGGGCTCTACCTCGAGCGTGGCGAGCGGTACAGCTTCGACACCCCGGCAGGGAAGGCCACCGTCGTCGCCCTGCCCAACACCTTGACCAAGCCGTACCTGTTGAACTTCCTGCGCCCGTTCATGTCGCTCGCCAACGGGCTCTTCAGCCTCGATCCGGTCTGCGTTCGCCAGTCCGTCGGATCGGCCGGGGTCGGACACTGCAGCGACACGATCGCCGCGTGAACGTAAAAGTCCACAACAACCCATGTTATCTCTTGACGGACGGCCGCCGAGGGGTCAATCTGTTGGGCAGCAATGTATGGACGGGTGAGAAGGGTTGAGTCGCCAGCCAGCGCCTCGATGCGTTCCATACATGCGGTTGGGTTGTGGATGTTGAGGAATACGCCGTCCTGCGGTACTGTTGGACGTTGCGCTGGCTGCATCCTGCCCACCTAAACCCGCACCTGACACCGAAGTCCTAGCCTGAGCCCAGCTCAGTGATCTAGTCGCGTGCCGTGCGTTCGGGAAGTTTGTGGTCGTGAGTGGCCAGCCGAACCGACGCAGATATCGCGACGAGCGGACCGGTGTTCACCGGCACGATAGTCGCATGAGGTGCTGGAAGGATGCATCTTGGCAGGGTCCCGCCCAAGCAAGACAGCAGAAGCTACTAAAAACTCCGTCCCAGGAGCACCAAACCGAATTTCTTTTGCAAAGCTCCGTGAGCCCCTCGAGGTTCCCGGGCTTCTAGATGTTCAAACCGAGTCCTTTGAATGGCTGATCGGCTCCGACGCCTGGCGTGCCAAGGCCAAGGAGCGCGGCGAGGAGAACCCCGTCGGCGGTCTCGAAGAGGTGCTCTCCGAGCTGAGCCCGATCGAGGACTTCTCCGGCTCGATGTCGCTGTCCTTCTCCGATCCGCGCTTCGACGAGGTCAAGGCCCCGGTCGACGAGTGCAAAGACAAGGACATGACGTACGCGGCCCCGCTGTTCGTCACGGCCGAGTTCATCAACAACAACACCGGTGAGATCAAGAGCCAGACGGTCTTCATGGGCGACTTCCCGATGATGACCGAGAAGGGCACGTTCATCATCAACGGCACCGAGCGTGTCGTGGTGAGCCAGCTGGTCCGTTCGCCGGGTGTCTACTTCGACGAGAACATCGACAAGTCGACCGAGAAGACGCTGCACAGCGTCAAGGTGATCCCGGGCCGCGGCGCGTGGCTGGAGTTCGACGTCGACAAGCGTGACACCGTCGGTGTGCGCATCGACCGCAAGCGCCGTCAGCCGGTCACCGTGCTGCTCAAGGCGCTCGGTTGGACCAATGAGCAGATCACGGAGCGCTTCGGCTTCTCCGAGATCATGATGTCGACGCTGGAGAAGGACAACACCGCAGGCACCGACGAGGCGCTGCTCGACATCTATCGCAAGTTGCGTCCGGGCGAGCCGCCGACCAAGGAGTCCGCGCAAACCCTGCTGGAGAACCTGTTCTTCAAGGAGAAGCGCTACGACCTGGCCCGCGTCGGTCGCTACAAGGTCAACAAGAAGCTGGGCATCACCGAGAACCCGGCTCAGACCACGTCGACCACGCTGACCGAAGAGGACGTCGTCGCCACCATCGAGTACCTCGTGCGCCTGCATCAGGGCGACAAGACGATGACGGTCCCGGGTGGCGTCGAGGTGCCGGTCGAGGTTGATGACATCGACCACTTCGGCAACCGTCGCCTGCGCACCGTCGGCGAGCTGATCCAGAACCAGATCCGGGTCGGCCTGTCCCGCATGGAGCGCGTCGTGCGTGAGCGCATGACCACCCAGGACGTCGAGGCGATCACGCCGCAGACCCTGATCAACATCCGTCCCGTCGTGGCGGCGATCAAGGAGTTCTTCGGCACCAGCCAGCTGTCGCAGTTCATGGACCAGAACAACCCGTTGTCGGGCCTGACCCACAAGCGCCGCCTGTCGGCGCTGGGCCCCGGCGGTCTGTCCCGTGAGCGCGCCGGCCTCGAGGTCCGTGACGTGCACGCCAGCCACTACGGCCGCATGTGCCCGATCGAGACGCCGGAGGGCCCGAACATCGGCCTGATCGGCTCGCTGTCGGTGTACGCGCGGGTCAACCCGTTCGGCTTCATCGAAACGCCGTACCGCAAGGTCAAGGACGGTGTTGTCACCGACGACATCGAGTACCTGACCGCCGACGAGGAGGACCGCCACGTCGTGGCGCAGGCCAACTCGCCGATCGACGAGAACGGCCGCTTCGTCGAGGACCGCGTGCTGGTTCGACGCAAGGGCGGCGAGGTCGAGTTCGTGTCGTCGAACGACGTCGACTACATGGACGTGTCGCCGCGCCAGATGGTGTCGGTGGCGACGGCCATGATCCCGTTCCTCGAGCACGACGACGCCAACCGTGCCCTGATGGGTGCCAACATGCAGCGCCAGGCGGTTCCGCTGGTGCGCAGCGAGGCCCCGTTGGTCGGTACCGGCATGGAGCTGCGCGCCGCGATCGACGCCGGCGACGTCGTCGTCTCCGACAAGGCCGGTGTGGTCGAGGAGGTCTCCGCCGACTACATCACCGTGATGGCCGACGACGGCACCCGGCACACCTACCGGATGCGCAAGTTCGCGCGTTCCAACCACGGCACCTGCGCCAACCAGCGTCCGATCGTCGACGCCGGCCAGCGTGTCGAGGCGGGTCAGGTCATCGCCGACGGGCCGTGCACCGAGAACGGTGAGATGGCGCTGGGCAAGAACCTGCTCGTCGCGATCATGCCGTGGGAGGGTCACAACTACGAGGACGCGATCATCCTCTCCAACCGCCTGGTGGAAGAGGACGTGCTCACCTCGATTCACATCGAGGAGCACGAGATCGACGCCCGCGACACCAAGCTGGGCGCCGAGGAGATCACCCGGGACATCCCGAACGTCTCCGATGAGGTGCTGGCCGACCTCGACGAGCGCGGCATCGTCCGCATCGGCGCCGAGGTCCGCGACGGCGACATCCTGGTCGGCAAGGTCACCCCGAAGGGTGAGACAGAGCTGACCCCGGAGGAGCGGCTGCTCCGCGCGATCTTCGGTGAGAAGGCGCGCGAGGTCCGCGACACGTCGCTCAAGGTGCCGCACGGTGAGTCCGGCAAGGTCATCGGCATCCGCGTGTTCAGCCGCGAGGATGACGACGAGCTGCCCGCCGGCGTCAACGAGTTGGTCCGCGTCTACGTCGCGCAGAAGCGCAAGATCTCCGACGGCGACAAGCTGGCCGGACGCCACGGCAACAAGGGCGTCATCGGCAAGATCCTGCCCGTCGAGGACATGCCCTTCCTGCCCGACGGCACCCCGGTGGACATCATCCTGAACACCCACGGTGTGCCGCGTCGTATGAACATCGGTCAGATCCTGGAGACCCACCTCGGGTGGGTGGCCAAGAGCGGCTGGAAGATCAACGGGTCGCCCGACTGGGCGAGCGCGTTGCCCAAGGAGCTGCTCGAGGCCGAGGCGGGAAGCATCGTCTCGACACCGGTGTTCGACGGTGCCCGCGAAGCGGAGCTGCAGGGTCTGCTCTCGTCCACGCTGCCCAACCGCGACGGCGAGACGCTCGTCGACGAGGACGGCAAGGCGATGCTGTTCGACGGTCGCAGTGGCGAGCCGTTCCCGTATCCGGTGACGGTGGGCTACATGTACATCCTGAAGCTGCACCACCTGGTGGACGACAAGATCCACGCTCGCTCCACCGGCCCGTACTCGATGATCACCCAGCAGCCGCTGGGCGGTAAGGCGCAGTTCGGTGGCCAGCGGTTCGGCGAGATGGAATGTTGGGCCATGCAGGCTTACGGCGCGGCGTACACGCTGCAGGAGCTGTTGACCATCAAGTCCGACGACACCGTCGGCCGGGTCAAGGTGTACGAGGCGATCGTCAAGGGCGAGAACATCCCCGAGCCGGGTATTCCGGAGTCGTTCAAGGTGTTGCTCAAGGAACTCCAGTCGCTGTGCCTCAACGTCGAGGTGCTGTCTTCGGACGGCGCCGCGATCGAGATGCGCGACGGCGACGACGAGGACCTGGAACGCGCCGCGGCGAACTTGGGAATCAACTTGTCGCGCAACGAATCTGCTTCTGTTGAGGATTTGGCCTAAGAAGGCTTTGGTTACTAATCCCGAAAGGGGAAAGGGAGTTACGTGCTAGACGTCAACTTCTTCGATGAGCTCCGAATCGGTCTCGCCACCGCCGACGACATTCGTCAGTGGTCCTACGGCGAGGTCAAGAAGCCGGAGACCATCAACTACCGCACGCTGAAGCCGGAGAAGGACGGCCTGTTCTGCGAGAAGATCTTCGGACCGACTCGCGACTGGGAGTGCTACTGCGGCAAGTACAAGCGCGTCCGCTTCAAGGGCATCATCTGTGAGCGCTGCGGCGTCGAGGTGACTCGCGCCAAGGTGCGCCGTGAGCGGATGGGCCACATCGAGCTGGCCGCGCCCGTCACGCACATCTGGTACTTCAAGGGTGTGCCCTCGCGTCTGGGCTATCTGCTCGACCTGGCGCCGAAGGATCTCGAGAAGATCATCTACTTCGCCGCCTACGTCATCACCGCCGTCGACGACGAGATGCGTCACAACGAGCTGTCGACGCTCGAGGCCGAGATGGCCGTGGAGCGCAAGGCCGTTGAGGATCAGCGCGATCTCGATCTGGCCGAGCGGTCGCAGAAGCTCGAGGCCGACCTGGCCGAGCTGGAGAAGGAAGGCGCCAAGAGCGACGTGCGCCGCAAGGTGCGCGACGGCGGTGAGCGCGAGATGCGCCAGATCCGCGATCGGGCCCAGCGCGAGTTGGACCGGCTCGAGGAGATCTGGAACACCTTCACCAAGCTGGCGCCCAAGCAGCTCATCGTCGACGAGGTGCTCTACCGGGAACTGCAGGACCGCTACGGCGAGTACTTCACCGGTGCGATGGGTGCCGAGGCGATCAAGAAGCTCATCGAGAACTTCGACATCGAGGCCGAGGCCGAAGAGCTGCGTGAGATCATCCGAAACGGCAAGGGGCAGAAGAAGCTCCGCGCGCTGAAGCGGCTTAAGGTGGTCGCCGCGTTCCAGCAGTCGAGCAACTCCCCGATGGGCATGGTGCTCGACGCGGTTCCGGTGATCCCGCCGGAGCTGCGCCCGATGGTGCAGCTCGACGGTGGCCGGTTCGCCACGTCGGACCTCAACGACCTGTACCGCCGCGTCATCAACCGCAACAACCGGCTCAAGAGGCTGATCGACCTCGGCGCGCCCGAGATCATCGTCAACAACGAGAAGCGCATGCTTCAGGAGTCGGTGGACGCGCTGTTCGACAACGGCCGCCGCGGCCGCCCGGTCACCGGACCGGGCAACCGTCCGCTCAAGTCGCTGTCGGATCTGTTGAAGGGCAAGCAGGGTCGGTTCCGCCAGAACCTGCTCGGCAAGCGTGTCGACTACTCCGGCCGTTCGGTCATCGTGGTCGGCCCGCAGCTCAAGTTGCACCAGTGCGGTCTGCCGAAGCTGATGGCCCTCGAGTTGTTCAAGCCGTTCGTGATGAAGCGTCTGGTGGATCTCAACCATGCGCAGAACATCAAGAGCGCCAAGCGGATGGTCGAGCGCCAGCGCCCGCAGGTGTGGGACGTCCTCGAAGAGGTCATCGCCGAGCACCCGGTGCTGCTGAACCGCGCACCGACGCTGCACCGCCTCGGCATCCAGGCCTTCGAGCCGCAGCTGGTGGAGGGTAAGGCCATTCAGCTGCACCCGCTGGTCTGCGAGGCGTTCAACGCCGACTTCGACGGTGACCAGATGGCCGTGCACCTTCCGCTGTCGGCGGAGGCGCAGGCCGAGGCTCGCATCCTGATGCTGTCGTCGAACAACATCCTGTCGCCGGCGTCGGGTCGGCCGTTGGCCATGCCGCGTCTGGACATGGTGACCGGCCTGTACTACCTGACGACGATGGTCGAGGGCGACAAGGGCGAGTTCGCCCCTGCCGCCAAGGATCAGCCGGAGACCGGTGTGTACAGCTCGCCCGCCGAGGCGATCATGGCGATGGACCGCGGTGCGCTGAGCGTGCGCGCCAAGATCCGCGTGCGGCTGACGCAGTTGCGCCCGCCGGCCGACATCGAGGCCGAGCTGTTCCCGGACGGCTGGAAGCTGGGCGACGCCTGGACCGCGGAGACCACGCTGGGCCGGGTCATGTTCAACGAGCTTCTGCCGCACGGATATCCGTTCGTCAACGAGCAGATGCACAAGAAGGTCCAGGCGCGGATCGTCAACGATCTCGCCGAGCGCTTCCCGATGATCGTGGTTGCGCAGACCGTGGACAAGCTCAAGGACGCCGGCTTCTACTGGGCCACCCGCTCGGGTGTCACTGTGTCGATGGCCGACGTGCTGGTGCCGCCGCAGAAGCAGGAGATCCTGGACCGCTACGAGAAGGAAGCGGACCAGATCGAGAAGAAGTACCAGCGCGGTGCTCTCAATCACGACGAGCGCAACGACGCCCTGGTCAAGATCTGGCAGGACGCCACCGAAGAGGTCGGCGAGGCCCTGCGGGCGCACTACCCGAAGGACAACCCGATCATCACGATCGTCGACTCGGGTGCCACGGGTAACTTCACGCAGACCAGGACCCTGGCCGGCATGAAGGGTCTGGTGACCAACCCGAAGGGTGAGTTCATCCCGCGCCCGATCAAGTCTTCGTTCCGCGAGGGCTTGACGGTGCTGGAGTACTTCATCAACACCCACGGCGCCCGAAAGGGTCTGGCGGACACCGCTCTTCGTACGGCCGACTCGGGTTACCTGACCCGTCGTCTGGTCGACGTGTCGCAGGACGTCATCGTTCGCGAGACCGACTGCGAGACCGAGCGCGGCATCAACGTCACGCTGGCCGAACTGCAGGGCGACTCCTTGGTGCGCGATCAGCACATCGAGACGTCGGCCTACGCGCGGACGCTGGCGCAGGACGCGGTCGACAAGGACGGCAACGTCGTCGTCGAGCGCGGCCACGACCTGGGCGACCCGGCGATCGAGGCGCTGCTGGCAGCCGGCATCACCGAGGTGAAGGTCCGCTCCGTGCTGACCTGCGCCACGGGCACCGGCGTGTGTGCGATGTGCTACGGCCGTTCGATGGCGACGGGCAAGCTCGTCGACATCGGCGAGGCCGTCGGTATCGTCGCCGCGCAGTCCATCGGCGAGCCCGGTACGCAGCTGACCATGCGCACGTTCCACCAGGGCGGCGTCGGTGAGGACATCACCGGTGGTCTGCCTCGCGTGCAGGAGCTGTTCGAGGCCCGTATCCCGCGGAACAAGGCGCCGATCGCCGACGTCACCGGCCGGGTGCGCCTCGAAGAGGGCGAACGCTTCTACAAGATCACCATCGTTCCCGACGATGGTGGCGAAGAAGTGGTGTACGACAAGCTCTCTCGTCGTCAGCGCCTGAAGGTGTTCAAGCACGACGACGGCACCGAGCGCCTGCTCGCCGACGGCGACCATGTCGAGGTGGGCCAGCAGCTGATGGAAGGTGCTGCCGATCCGCACGAGGTGCTGCGTGTCCAGGGCCCCCGCGAGGTGCAGATCCACCTCGTCAAGGAGGTCCAGGAGGTCTACCGCGCTCAGGGCGTGTCGATCCACGACAAGCACATCGAGGTCATCGTCCGGCAGATGCTGCGTCGCGTCACGATCATCGACTCGGGTTCGACGGAGTTCCTGCCCGGCTCGCTGACCGAGCGTGGCGAGTTCGAGACCGAGAACCGTCGGGTGGTCGCCGAGGGCGGCGAGCCCGCGGCCGGTCGTCCGGTGCTGATGGGTATCACGAAGGCATCGCTGGCCACGGACTCGTGGCTGTCGGCGGCGTCGTTCCAGGAGACCACGCGCGTGCTCACCGATGCGGCGATCAACTGCCGCAGCGACAAGCTGCAGGGTCTGAAGGAGAACGTGATCATCGGCAAGCTGATCCCGGCCGGTACCGGTATCAACCGCTACCGCAACATCCAGGTTCAGCCGACCGAGGAAGCACGGGCCGCGGCGTACACGATCCCGTCCTACGAGGATCAGTACTACAGCCCGGACTTCGGCCAGGCCACCGGTGCCGCGGTGCCGTTGGACGACTACGGCTACTCGGATTATCGGTAACTAGTCACGGAGATGCCCCCGGGTTCGCCCGGGGGCATTTTCGTTGGCCCGGGCCGTCCCCCGGGTGCGAAAGTGTCATCATTCGACCTGATGCTGGCGAATATCGGGTGGTTCCTCGCCGGGCTGGCCGCGTTGATCGTCGGTGCCGAGGTGATGGTCAAGGGCGGGTCCCGCCTGGCCGCCCGGCTGGGCATCAGCCCGATCGTGGTGGGCCTGACCGTGGTGTCGATCGGCACCAGCATGCCGGAACTGGCCGTCGGCGTGACGGCCGCCGGTCAAGGTAGCGGGGCGTTGGCGGTCGGCAACATCGCCGGGACCAATGTGGTCAACCTGTTCCTGATATTGGGGTTGAGTGCGGCGATGGTCCCGTTGGTCCTGCAGTTGCGGACCATTCGCCTGGAGCTGCCGATGATGGCGGTGGCCGCGCTGTTGTTGTTCGTGCTCGCGGCCGACGGTGTGTTGACGCGTACCGACGGCGGCATCCTGTTTGCCGGTGCGATCGTCTACACCGTCGTGGTGATCCGGTCGGCGCATCGGGAATCGCACGCTGTCGTCGGCGAATTCGCGCAGGCCTATACCGAGGATGCGGCGGAAGAGCCCTCCGGCGGTCGCCGTCAGACGCTGCGTGAGGCCGCGATGCTCGTCGGCGGCATCGCGCTGGTGGTGGTCGGAGCCGAATGGCTCGTCGACGGTTCGGTCGGAATGGCCCGCGAGTTCGGCGTCTCCGATGCGCTGATCGGACTTACCGTGGTGGCCATCGGAACCTCGGCGCCGGAACTGGTGACCACGGTGATGTCGACGCTGCGCGGTGACCGCGACATCGCAATCGGAAACCTGGTGGGCAGCAGCATCTACAACATCGCGCTGATACTCGGCGTCACCTGCCTGGTGCCCGCGCACGGCCTGGAGTTGCCGTCGAGCCTGGTGCGTATCGACATTCCGATCATGGTGATTGTCGCGCTGCTCTGCATTCCGATCTTCATCACCGGTCGACGTGTCAGCCGCACCGAGGGCGTGCTGATGGTGACGGCATATCTGGGATATCTGACCTTCCTGCTCGCCACCCAGAGCTGACCTATGCCGGCCGGCGCTCGGGGGCGGTGAACGCCTCCAGATTGTCGTGCAGGAACTCGCGAAGGGTGATCGGTTCGCGGCCGATGAGTTCACCCAACGCCTCCCGGTCGGCGGGAAGCGTGCGTCCGCTCGTGGCGACCATGTGGCCGACAGCGGAGATATGCTGTGCCATCGCCGGATTGACGACGTGAGCCGACTCGGCCAGCTTCTCGAGATCGGAGCGCCACTCGTCCCGAGTGACGGCCTCGTAGCGGATGGGACGGCCGGTCATGTCCTCCAGCGCCGCGGCGATGTCGGCGTGGCTGAACACCTCCGAACCCTTGACGTAGTAGACGGGCTCGGGGAAGCGGTCAGGATGCAGTAGTGCCATCAGCCCCAACTCGGCAGCGTCGCCACCGCTGACCCAGGCGACCTCGTTGTCTCCGAACGAGTTCCGGATCAGCCCGTGGTCGCGGACGGAGTCGCTGTGCGGAACGGCGAGGTTTTCGTGAAACAGCGCCGCGACCCGCAGGATGACCAAATCGAGGCCGGCCCATTCCAAGATCTGCTCGGCGAGCCACTGCGCGCGGCCGAGGTCGCTCGGGCTGTCGGGGTGGGCGGGGCCCATCGACATCACCACCGTGCGGGGTCGCCGCCCCACTTCGCGCACCGCCGCGGCGTAATTGGCGGCGGCCGCAACCACTCCGGCATCGATCGGGTACGTGAAGTACGCCAGGTCCACGTCCGTCAACGCGGGTAGCAGGCTGGGGCGATCGTGAAGATCGCCGACCACGACCTCGGCGCCCAGGCCGGCAAGGCGGTCGGTGCGCTCGCTGAGTGTGCGCACGAGCACCCGGACCGCATGGCCCTCGTCCCTGAGCCGACGCACGAGATGCTCGCCGGTGTTGCCGTGGCGTCCGGTGGCACCGGTCACCAGAATCGGGTTGTCTGACATCAATTGGGTCCCTTTCGGATCAGTCGAACGTGAACAGCACCTTGCCGCCCCGTTCGGGCGTCTCGGCATGGGCGAAGGCCTTGGCGTACTCGTCGAGGTGGTAGGTCCCCTCGACCGGTACCGACAGCTCGCCGTCGGCCACCAGGCTGGCGAGGTGGGTGAGCGTGTGTTTGATCTCGGGCCGCGGCGCGCGCGAATACCAGTTGCCGAGCCAGAACCCGGTGAAGGTCACCTCTTTCGCGAACAGCGTCGCCGGCGACGGTCCGGTCGGCGCTCCGGTCAACGAGCCGTAGGTGATCGCCGTTCCGCGGAACTTCAGCGCGGCGACCAGTTCTGCGGCGAGTGTGCCACCCAGCGGGTCGATGACCAGGCTCAGTTCCTCGCCGCCGAGTTCGCGCTTGATGTCGGACGCCAGGTCGGGTCCGCTGACGAGTACGACGTCACCACCGGCCAGACGGATCTCTTCGGCGGCGTCCTCGCGGCGAACCACGTTGAGCGTCTTCAATCCTCGCCGTTTGGCCAGTGCTACCACGAGGCGACCGACCGCTGAGTTCGCCGCGGTTTGGCCGACCCAGTCACCGGCCTTGAGGTTGATGCGCTCGAGCAGCAGATGCGCGGTCGGGGGATTGATTGTCAGCATCGCCAATTGCAGCGGGTCGGTTTCAGCGGGCACCTCGACCACGTCGTCTGCGGCCACGGAGATCTGTTGTGACCAGGTGCCGTATTCGTACGTGGGCAGCACGATCACGCGCTTGCCGATGATGGCGCGGTCCACGCCGGGGCCGGCTTCCGTGACGAGGCCGACGCCCTCGGCGCCGACGGTCGCAGGCAACTCGGGGCGGACGAGGTACTTGCCGCGGACCAGTAACAGGTCCGACGGGTTGATCGCGGCGGCCTCGAGACGGACCGAGACCTGGCCATGGGCGGGGGGCGCTGGCGGTTCGTCGACGAGCTGGACGGAATCCTCGGGGTCGCCGAACTGGGTCAACACGAGATGCTGCATCAGAAACCTCCGTACTTCGACGCTGTGGCATCAAAGTACACCGATCGGTTTCCAACATGCTAGATGTTGTGATGCTTCAGATATTCGGGAATACCGCGCGGCGTGATGCGTTCGCGCGGAGAGCATCTGTCCTAGACGGTCTGGTCGAAGTACCTCAGGCGCGGCGTGGGGCAGGATACCGATCGGTATACTGGGGCGATGACTGAGCAGGCTCCGGTGCGCGGGGGCCGGGGCGCGCGAGAGCGCCTGGCCGCCACCGCGACCAAGCTGTTCTACCGCAACGGCATCAACGCCACCGGTATCGAGGCGGTGATCCAGCACGCCAAGGTATCTAAACGCACGCTGTATCAACACTTCTCGAGTAAGGGCGAGCTCGTCGAGGAGTACCTGCGGAGGCTCAACGAGTCGGGCACCCCGATGGAGCGTCCGCTGGACCGGTCGGACTTGGCACCTCGGGAGCGGCTGCTGGCGATTTTCAACGCTCCACCGGTCGAGAAGTTTCGCGGCTGTCCGTTCCACAACGCAGCGGTGGAGTCGGCCGGAGCGTGGCCCGAGATCGACGACCTGGTGCGTGCGCACAAGAGGCGTTTCGCCGAGCGGCTCATCGCCGTCGCCGACGAGGCCGGCGCCCGCGACGCCTATGCGCTCGGTAACCAGTTGATGGTGCTGTTCGAAGGCGCCACCGCCCTGGCGACGTCGCTAGACGACACCGCGGCGCTGCTGCATGCCCGCTCGGCGGCAGCCCAGTTGATCGACGACGCCACTGACGGTGTCGGGCATCCCGCGTGAGTTGGTGAGGCGGGCTCCTCAACGCGGCTCGTCCCTCGCCGCTTGATTGTCGCCCGCCTAGACTCGGCCACGTGCTCATCGGTTCGCATGTACACGGAGACGACCCCCTGGCCGACGCCGCCGCTGACGGTGCCGACGTCGTGCAGTTCTTCCTTGGCAACCCGCAGACCTGGAAGAAGCCCAAGCCGCGCGAGGACGCCGACGTGCTCAAGGCGTCCAGCATCCCGCTCTACGTCCATGCGCCGTACCTGATCAACGTCGCCTCCGCCAACAACCGCGTGCGTATCCCGTCGCGAAAGATCCTGCAGGACACCTGCGACGCGGCCGCCGAGGTCGGCGCGACGGCGGTCATCGTGCACGGCGGTCACGCCGACGACAAGGACTGGGACGCCGGTTTCGAACGCTGGGTCAAGGCGCTCGACTACCTCGAGACCGAGGTGCCGGTGTACCTGGAGAACACCGCGGGCGGCGACCACGCGATGGCCAGGCACTTCGACGTCATCGCCCGGCTGTGGGACCACATCGGAGACAAAGGCATCGGGTTCTGCTTGGACACCTGCCACGCCTGGGCCGCCGGCGAGGCGCTGGTCGACGCCGTCGACCGCATCAAGGCCATCACCGGGCGCATCGACCTGGTGCACTGCAACGACTCGCGTGACGCCGCCGGTTCCGGCGCAGACCGGCACGCCAACTTCGGCACCGGTCAGATTGACCCGCAGCTGCTCGTGGCGGTCGTCAAGGCCGCCGACGCCCCGGTGATCTGCGAGACCGCGGACGAAGGGCGCAAGGATGACATCGCGTTTCTGCGCGAACACCTCGACTAGCTCGCTGGTCACGATCCGCTAACCGAACGGTCCTCGAACCGTGGGTGACGTCGGGGTGAACTAGATTCATCCGAGTGGCCGCGGTCGACCAGTCATCTGTCGCGGTGTCGAGCGCTGCTGAGCGGTCCGACGCCCGCGCACGTCGGCTCGCCATCGTGCGATGGGTCGCAATCCTGACGTGGGCCACCGCCATCGTCTACCGGACCGTCACGTCCGGATTCGCCTTCAATCGCGAACTCGTCCTGCTCTACATCGCGACCGGGCTGCTGGCCGCGAGCATCGGGCGGGGACGCCGCATGCTCTACGTCATCTGGGACTGGCTGCCGTTCGCGCTGATACTCATCGCCTACGACCTGAGCAGGGGCGCGGCCGACATGGTCGGTCGACCGACGCTGTGGGAGTGGCCGGCCGACGTGGACCGTTGGTTGTTCAGCGGCACCGTGCCCACGGTGTGGCTGCAGGAGCAGCTCAAACAGGCTCATCCTCCATGGTGGGAGGTCGTGGGCAGCTGCGTGTACATGTCCTTCTTCATCCTTCCCTACGTGGTCGCCGGAGTGCTGTGGCTGCGCAATCGGGACGAGTGGAAGGCGTTCGTGCGGCTGTTCGTCGGGTTGAACTTCGCAGGCCTGCTCATCTACGCCCTGGTGCCCGCCGCGCCACCGTGGGCGGCGGCCCGCTGCACTCCGGCCGAGATCGAGGGCGGACCGGCCGACGCCCGCTGCATGTTCCGCTCCGCGCGCGGAGTGCCCGACGGTGGTGTGCTCGGGGCGATGCAGTCCAGTCAGGACGGCGCGAACCAGTGGATCGAGCGAATCGTCGGAAGGGGCTGGGGCAACCTCAACCTGCACTCGGCGACCGCACTGCTCGATGCGGGCCAAGCCAGCGTCAACCTGGTAGCGGCGATCCCGTCTCTGCATGCGGGGATGACCGCGGCCATCGCTGCCTTCCTGTGGCACCGCGTCCACGGAGCCTGGCGTCCACTGCTCGCCGCCTATGTACTCGTGATGGCGTTCACGCTGGTGTACACCGCCGAGCACTACGTCATCGACATCCTGTTGGGATGGGCGCTCGCCGCCGCGGTGATCTTCGTCCTCAACCGCTACGGGAAACGTCGCCGGGCCAGGACCTCGCAGGCGCCGGACCCGTCGGCGTCGGCAGTGGTCGGACCCGATGAACCCGACGCAGCGGCGGAGCCCGCAGGAACCGAACCCGTCGAGCCCGAACCCGTCGAGGCCGAGTCCCTCGTCGTGGCCGAGCCGAGCCGCCGCGTGGTCGCCGAGCTCGACAGCCGCTGAGCGACAGCCACAGCAGTATTACAGCTATTGTGCAGTTGTTGGTGAAAGTGTAATAGTGGTCGCATGGCAGATACGCATGTCGTCACCAACCAGGTCCCTCCGCTGGAGGACTACAACCCGGCGACCTCGCCGGTCCTCACGGAGGCGCTGATCCGCGAAGGCGGCGAATGGGGGCTCGACGAGGTCACCGAGTTGGGCGCGTTGTCGGGCTCGCAGCAGGCGCAGCGCTGGGGTGAGCTGGCCGACCGCAACCAACCGATCCTTCGCACACACGACCGCTACGGCCACCGCGTAGACGAAGTCGAGTACGACCCCGCCTACCACTCGCTGATGAAGGTGGCCATCGGGCACGGGCTGCACGCCGCGCCGTGGGCCGACGATCGGCCGGGCGCCCACGTCGTGCGCGCCGCCAAAACGTCGGTGTGGACCCCCGAGCCTGGCCATATCTGCCCGATCTCGATGACCTACGCCGTCGTCCCCGCCCTGCGAGCCAACCCCGAACTCGCCAAGGTCTACGAACCACTGCTGACCAGCCGCCAATACGACCCCGAACTGAAGGTGCCCACCACCAAGGTCGGCATCACCGCGGGTATGTCGATGACCGAGAAGCAGGGCGGGTCCGACGTGCGCGCGGGCACCACGCAGGCGACGCCGAACGCCGACGGCAGCTACAGCCTGACCGGCC